>CALGBT010000718.1 GCA_937884235.1 uncultured Pseudomonadota bacterium | reverse complement strand
TGGTCGGCAGATTGAGGGGAGCGTTGACCTTGGTTCCCAGTAAAGAATCGAGGAGTCCCAGTTGCCAGGCACCAAATCCCGCTCCACCCAGAACTATGAGGACTACCAGAATACCGAGGCCGGAGAGGCTCTTGCGCCGCGCCGGTCGTCGCCCGGTGGCTTCGCCGCCCTTCATTTTGGGAATTGGCAATTCGGATTCCAGAGATGGCATGCTGGCTTCCATCTCTGACGGATCCATGTCAAGGTCGAAGAGGTCGTCTTCGCCCATTTCGCTCCCGTCTCTCTCACTTGATGACTCGAATTCCGCCGAGTCGTCCAAGGAGTCCAATTCATCGAAACTAAGCTCTTCCATGTTGAAGGAGTCGTCGCCTTTAGGTTTCTCGAAGTCGTCGTTGTCCGGCACGGATGGGGAGTCGACAAAGAAGACCTGGCTGTCCGCTGTCTTGCCGCCGGGGATTTCATCCAGCAGGCTGGCGAAGTCAATGTCGTCGAGAGTTGGTCCACCAGCGGTAATGGGCTGCTCTGGTTGCTCCGAAATAACGCCGCGAGGGGCCGCGTTGGCAGCCTCCTGCAGGGCGTCGACATCATGCTCCTGAGTCAGGGAATCTCGCTTGAAGGAGAGGGCGGGGTCGGGCATACCCAGTTGCGTGCCGCCACTCGTTGCCTCAGCGGCAATCTCGCCGAAATCCCAGTCATCGTTCCCCAGTTCTTCTACCGGCTCCTGCGGTACTCCCATGTCCGCGCCATCAAACAGTCCACTGCGCTCCTCGATGGCGAAGATTGAATCTGGAGCTTCAGCGCTTTTGGTGGATGCCGGTGCCGATGGTTCGGCAGCACCAAAGAGGTCCTTATCGGCTGAGAATTCCGTCAATTCATCCGAGGCCAATTCATCCGGCGCCGATCCGCTTGTGCCGACATCGAGCTGGAACGCCTCTTCTCTGGTAGCCTCACTCTCGGCAGCACCGGAACGGTCAGGGGAGGTGAGTTCATCCTCGAAGAGATCCGACGACTGCTCCGCCTGGAAGGCGCCAGCGGCGCCAGCCTCATCCATGGTGATGACGGAATCCTGCTCCCCTAACCCGCTATGACCTTCTGCAAGAGTCATGGGTCCTTCTGCGGTAAACGTCAGGTCTTCATCTGCGTCGTCTTCTGGGGGTAGTTCGCCGGTGCCGCCCCAGACGTCATCCACCACCTCTTCATTGGCGGCCACCCGTTCATAGGTGCCGATGAGTGAAAGGTCGTCTGCAGAAAGCGGGTCGAGGTCTCCCCACTCCTCGTCCTTGTTGCGGCTTTGAGCCGGCGAGGCGGAGCGGGCTGGGGGCGTCGGCTCGGCGACGGGCAATTCGTTGTCTGCCCAACCGTCGTCCGGGACGATGTCCTGGGGGTCCACGGAGGGGCCTGACAGGTCCACTCCCAGTGATGCTTCGAGATCCGATGCCGGCGCGGTACCGCCGCCAACTTCGATGGATTTGAAGCATTGCGGGCATCGGACCTTCAATCCCTGCGGGGGAATCCGATTGTCGTCGACCGCAAACTCGGCGCTACAGCCCGGGCAGTTTACCTTCATATAGCTCCTCATCTAGCCTGAGGGTCTGCCCACACTCTAATCTGATCTTACGTGGACCCCAATCTTGACCCCGGATCAAGCGAGTTGTATCGTAGCACCGGACCATTAGGTGGTCAAGGAAGGGCCTATGATAGTTGTTGGCACAGCGGGTCATATTGACCACGGCAAGACCACTCTGATTCAGCGTCTTACCGGAATCGAAACTGACCGCCTTAAAGAAGAGAAGTTGCGCGGCATCTCAATCGAGCTCGGATTTGCCTACCTGGACCTGCCCGACGGACAGCGCGTCGGACTCATTGACGTGCCGGGCCACGAGCGGTTTGTGCACCATATGATTGCCGGGGCCACCGGAGTAGACTTGGTGGTTCTGGTTGTGGCAGCCGACGAAGGGGTAATGCCGCAGACCAGGGAGCACATCTCCATCTGTGAGCTGCTTGGCATGAGGCGTGGGATTGTGGTGTTGACGAAGACCGACCTTGTGGATGCAGACTGGCTCGAACTGGTGCGTGAAGATGTTGCCGATTATCTGCAGGGTACCTTTCTGGCCGAGTCGTCAATTATTGACTTTGCAGCCACCTGGGAGGGTGAGCAACTGCAGTCCTTCAAAGATGAGCTCTACGGGTGCATTATGGCTCTGACCCGCGCCTTCGAGAAAGTCGCTGAGCAGCGCCCGTTCATGATGCCGGTGGACCGGGTCTTCTCCATCAAGGGATTTGGCACTGTGGTCACAGGGACAGTACAGTCGGGGGTCGTCCAGACGGGCGGTAAAGTGCGCGTGTTGCCGGGTGGCGGTGTGACCAAAGTCCGTCGGCTGGAGATACATGGGCAAATTGCCCCGGAATCGAGGGCCGGCACTCGCACCGCAATCAACCTTCCTGATATTGCCCGGGATGAGGTGCAGCGCGGCAACGTACTGGTGGCCAGTGACGTGCTGGAGCCAGTGGTGCAACTCTCCGGCTCGTTGCATGTGGTTAGTGGCCTGCAAGTGGACCTGAAACCTCAATTCAAGGCCCTCTTTCACACGGGCTCTGCTTATGCTGAGGCTGCAGTGCGAGTCCTCTCTGGGGCTTCGCTGGCCGCAGGCGGCGAGGCCATGGTGGGCATTCGCCTCGCAGCCCCCCTGGCGATTCTACCTGGGGACCGCTTCATCCTGCGCGCCTTCTCCATGGTCGCTGACTATGGTCGCACGCTGGGGGGCGGTACCATTCTCTGGCCAGGTAGCGTCAAGGGCCGCCCCGAGAACCTGGAGGCCCTCGAACAGCTTGCCGGAGATGCCCCGCGGGCACTTCTCGACGGTCTCACGCGACTGGCTGGTCTGGAGGGGGTCGCCGAAGCTTCCCTCGGCTATCTGGCGCCATACCCGCTCCACGAGTTGCTGGCAGCAGCTCAGGAGGAGGACGGCCAGGGTCCTCTCCGGCTTTCCGTGGAGGGAGCCTGGAGGTTGCTCAACAGGGAGTTCTTCAACGCGTACTCACGTCACATCGAAGTGGCCGTGGCCGAGTTCCATAAACGACAACCAAGGCGCTCCGGCATGCCCCGGGAGGAGTTGAAATCGCAACTTCCAGCCTATCTCCAGCGCCGCGTTGCCGCAGCGGTAGTCGAGAAGCTTGTCGCCGACGGTCTGCTGACGGGGAACGAGCGCCTGGTGGCTCTGGCGGGTTTCGACGTCCACCTGGATTCGGAGTTTGTCCTACAACTTGACGCGGTCGAGCGTGAACTGAAGGTCGGTTCCGTGGCCCCCCCCGGGCGCGATGCTCTCTCGGCCTCCCTTGGCTTGACGGATGTTGAATTGAGCGAACTGCTCAATCACCTTTCCGAGCAAGGGCGGGCCGTCAAGGTCAGCAGTGATTTCCACTACCACCCTTCGGCGGTGGCATTGGCTCGGCAGCAACTGGTAGGGCTTCTGCAAGAGAGGGGGACAGCCAGCACCCAAGAGCTCAAGGACCTGTGGGGACTGACCCGCAAACACCTCATCCCCCTGGCCGAGTATTTTGACTCTGTTCATCTCACCGTGCGCACCGCCAACAGCGAGAGGCGCCTGCGGGGCCAATAGGCGCAACAGTCCGACCGGGGCCATGCTGCCAGTCTCTGTGCCGAGGCAAAGGGCCGCCACTGCCTGCCGGTAGAAGTCTCCTGCTGCCCCCATTTCCAGGGCACCAACCAGGAAGCGATAGAGGTGGGGTAGCAGCGGGGCTGCCGGGCCGCATATCGGCCCCAGAGAGACCGCCAATACTCCGCCTAATCGGCGGGCATCAAGCAGCAGGAGGCGCAGCTGTCCCACGCGCACTAATGATGGCGTTTCGAGTCTGCGCTGGCCTGACAGCGGCACACCATTGACCGCGGTGCCGTTGGTGCTGGCCAGGTCTTGGACGTAGGCCTGCCCCCGCCTCCAGTCGAAGCGCAAATGGCAACGGGAGACGAAACGGTCAGGCAATCGCACGTCGGCCATGGGGCCCGACCCAATGGTCGTAGTGCTGTCTCGGAGTAGCAGGTGCGAACGGACTGTCCCGGGTTTGTCGCCTGGCCGGGAATAGAAGAGCCAGAGCCCGGTTCTCTGGTCCAAACGAGATTCACTGCTGTGGATGAGTGTATCGTTCATGGTTTCACCTCCACCCTTCTATATCGGGAGGAGCAACCCGATTGACCCAATATTTCTGAATTCCGTAAGGATTTTTGATGGTTCAAGAACCGTGCGATACAATTCGCGTGGCAGGCCCGCGTAGTTGGTCTCCATGTTGTCTGTAGAGGAGGTAGTTATGAGGTGGCAAATA
>CALGBT010000717.1 GCA_937884235.1 uncultured Pseudomonadota bacterium | reverse complement strand
CGAATCGCGGTGAAGAATGACCTGACGCCCGGAGCCCTCACAGCAGTTACCGCCGACCCGAACTCGGTAATCCCGAGGCTGGCGAGGTGCTGCGCCGCGGCCTGCCCATCCCGGTAGCTCCACGTCTCCGGCCGGCCCGTCGCCCGCACCAGAACGAACCCGGAGAGCAGCGCAGCAACGACTAATGGGACCAGCGGCCCCAGCCAGCGCCAGGGACCATCTGGAATCGTGAGGCCTGGCTGCCATCGGCTGCGCACCATTCGGGCAACTACCGCCAGCGACAGCAGCACTCCAGGCAGCAAGAACGCAAGATAACGATCGGTCTGCAGGCGATTGGCAGCCAGCAAAACACCCACTGAGACCGCGGCCGGTCCCAGATTGCCAACCAGCAAGGCAGTGCTCCGGGACCGCAGCAGACGTCCCAGCCGATCCTCACACCTTTTCCAGAGCCAGGCCAGACCCGGCAGCACGACCAGCACAACCAGGGCGGCGCCCATGGCCAGCAAGCCCGGCACACTTTGAGATTCCCTCGCCAGACCATCGGCCAGGCCCCCGGTGGCCAACTCACGAATGAATACGACAACAGCATCGCGGGAGAATGCGTAGAACGGCACCAGAGCACCGACAACAGCAGCAATCACGGCAGTCATGGGCCGTTGCGGCGGCTGCAGGACAAAGACCCAGGGGACCGAAAGCAACAGAATGATGGCCACCGGGTGGATGGCCGCGGTCATCACCAGAGCAAATCCCGTTGCCGCATAGGCCACCCAGTGTCGGGAGTAGACCGCGGCGGTGAGGCAGCAGAAGTAGATGGCGCTCGGCAGCAGGATCGCCGTCGGGTTCCACAGATGGAGCCAGTAGACCATCTTCGTATGGGCCAGGATCCCAATGGCTCCCACCACAAACCCGACGGTGCGCCCGGCGAGCCTCTCGGCCAGGATGGTCACGAGCAAGAGTCCAGCCACCAACATCGCCAGACTCAGGAGGTAGATGGCATCAACGTCCAGGCCCAGGTCGCTGAGCACCGCCAGATGAACGGGCCACAGACTGCTGAAGGTAACCCCCGGCATGGTCGTATCGGCGCCACGCATCGGGCACACTTCGCCACTCTGGCAGCCCTCCGCCAGCAGCAAATCCCGGGTCGTGTCACAATAGACCGACAACTCCGCGCGGATCCCGGGAAGCAGCATCATTACCATGAATGCTGCAAGCAGAGCGTACTGCACCAGCGCCCGGCCGGGGCCCGCACCAAGGCGACTCAACGAATTCTTGAGAGCTGCCACCTTCATCGTCGGGGCTCCCGTCTGAGTGTGCACTCCTCATCCGGCATGACCGGATTCCGCCGAAACCAGGCAAAGCCGGCCACGATCAGCCCCAGCATAAGAACGATGTGCAGAGCATAGGTCGCGATCGCCCCCGAATATGACAGTCGTGGTGGCACCGTCCAGTACTCGTCGGCGCACACGCGCCCCGGGGCCGGCCGGCACGCACCAGAAGGCAACTCGCTGAGGTCTTCTGCAATCAGAAGCTGCAGGCCGGAGGCACTCTCCAGCGGGCGCTGTTCGCCACAGGACATCCAGATTGTGGGAGGTATTCGTTGCGCCAGAAGAGCCACCTGCTCCAGCAGAACCGCAGGCGGCCTCGGGGGAGGAACGGCCGAGAACGCCAGCGCCCCGTCAAGGCCCGCAGCACCGCGAAAACGGTAGAGCCCCCGCTCAAACAGGACGGTCATGACCAAGCCATCTTCCAGCACAGACATGGAGTCGATGTCGCCCGCCCCCCCGAAGAGGGCAGTGAATTCCCCCTGGACGGTGGTTGCCGCATCAGGTCCCAGGCACTGACCAGCCAACACCGGTGCCGAAAAGAACAGGCTGGCCATGAGCAGAACCGCTACCCTACTCGTTCGAGACATCCGGCCCTCTCCGGTCCATGATCTCCCCCTCGTCTCGTCTGTGAAATCCGAATTCGAGCCTAGATTACTCCAGGGCTGCATGAGTGTCCAACCTCTTCGCCTGGTGCCCGCCGAACACTGTTCAAATGATACAGTGAGACACATTTCAGCACATGAATACTCAACTCATGCTTTCTGAGTTTTCTGCTACATTAAAAAGACTTACTAACAATTCGTACGCGATGGACAATGGAGAAGATAACTTTGGGGTGCGATTATTTGTGTGGCAATTTCCATTCGGCGCTGGGCGCAACCTGTGCTCTGAGACGACCATATGATTGGAAACCAGGTAGGGGCCTCACGAAGCACCCTTGATGGTGGTGGCAACAGATGAAAGAATCGGCAGATAGAAGGCTATACCCTCGGTGGGGATTGGAAGAAGAAGTTCACTGCTATGTGGACGGGGTGAGGTGGGACGGTATGAGTGAGGATATCTCTTCCGCTTCGGGTCACGACGGGCTCATCAAGCAGTACATCAAATGGCTGCATTTCGACGCTCTCTCCGCTTGCTGACTCAAAGCAGTCCGTTCTTATTAGCCGACTGTCACTCAGGTCATCCTTGGCGTCGCCCCGGAATCAACTCGTGTGCGCGCATAAATAGCAAACTGGTGGACTGGCAAAGGCCGAGCGAGTAGTATAGCGGGGCGGCCCGAGGGCATCATCCCGCTACCAGAGATTGGCTTGCGCAGCCAACGGGAGATAATTCAATTGACTTTTCCTACCAATACCCCGAACATAGTAGGAAATGCCCCACGTGGGGCTCGCAACGAGACCGGCCCCAGCTTTCCCGGCCGGGGATATTCGAGTGGAGGGCAGATGTCCAACACCACGCAAAAAGATTGGACAGCGGATAGCCTGGCGGAAGCTGCGACGACTCTGGCAGGAACCGACGGGGCGCAAATTGTCGCCTGGAGTCTGGAGAGATTCGGCCCTCGAACAGCCCTCGCCTGCAGCTTCTCCCTCGAAGACGTGGCCCTCGTTCATCTAGCCAGCCAAAGCGGACTACCCTTCCGGGTCATTGCCCTGGATACCGGCAGGCTGCACGAAGAGACTTTGCAAGTAGCCCAGCGGCTTCAAGAGCGCTACGCGATAACGGTAGAGTGGTACGTCCCGCAGCAGGATGAACTCGAAGCTCTCGTCCGAGAGGCCGGTCCGTTCTCGTTTCGTTCCTCCCTTGAGGCACGCAAGCAATGTTGCGAAGTCCGCAAGATTCGCCCCTTGCGTCGCGCCCTGGCGGAGACGCCAGCCTGGTTGACCGGCCTGCGCCGAGACCAAGGACAGACCCGCACGAAATTGCCGATTATCCAGCGGGATGAGAGCTTTGGCGGGATCGTCAAGCTGAACCCGCTGGCCGATTGGACCGACGAGCACCTGGCGGCATTCGCCGAAGAACACAAATTGCCACGCAACAGCCTGTACGAAGATGGCTTCACCTCCATCGGCTGTGCGCCATGTACGCGCCCGACCCGACCTGGGGAGCATCCACGGGCCGGACGCTGGTGGTGGGAGGACCCGTCCCATTCAGAATGTGGTTTGCACCAGGGGCGACACCACAGATAGTAGGCGAGTCAGAGAGTTTTATAAGAAGGGAGCAGTCAATGAGCAAGACAGAAGAGAAACGGTTGGCGCAGGCGGAAATCGACGAATCCACTTACCTCGACGCCCTTGAGAATCAGACCATCTACATCTTCCGGGAGGCCTATCGCCGCTTCGAAGACCTGGCCATGCTCTGGTCCATTGGCAAAGACTCCACTGCCATGCTGTGGGTCGCCCGCAAGGCCTTCTTCGGCCATGTCCCATTCCCGCTGGTCCACATCGATACCACCAAGAAACACCCGGTCATGATCGAGTTTCGCGACAAGATTGCCAAGGAGTGGAACCTCGACTTGCGCACCGGCACCAACGAGAAGGCGCTCGCCGAGGGCATGGGACCCGAGAAGGGGCGCTTCGAGTGCTGCACCGCCCTCAAGACCAACGCACTCCAGCACCTCATCGATACCCAGGGCTACAAGGGCATCTTCCTGGGCATCCGTCGGGACGAAGAAGGCTCCCGCGCCAAAGAGCGCGTTTTTTCGCCTCGCGATCGAAACTTCCAGTGGAACTTCAAGGACCAACCGCCGGAGCTTTGGGACCAGTTCAATACCGCCTATGGTGTTGACACGCATGTGCGTATCCACCCCATCCTGCACTGGACCGAAATGGACATCTGGCGGTACATCAAGCGTGAGCGGATTCCGGTTTGCTCCCTCTATTTCTCAAACGGCACTCACCGTTTCCGCAGCCTGGGCTGCGTACCCTGCAACTCACCGCTGGAGTCGACGGCAACAACCGTCGACGAAATCGTGGCAGAGTTGGCCCGTACCACCACTCCCGAGCGAGCCGGTCGGGCCCAGGATCATGAGAAAGCATACATGATGCAAAAGCTGCGCTCGCTAGGCTACATGTAGGGAAGCCGAGGGCAACAACCAACGGAATCGAGGCATTGGAGGAACGCAGCATGAGCACACCAGCCCCACAGCAAACCATGTCGACTGAACCCGCTCTGCGCATCGTTATCGTCGGACACGTTGACCATGGCAAATCAACCCTGATTGGCCGTCTCTTCTACGATACCGGGGCGATTCCAGCCGAGCGCTACGCAGAGATAGAAAGCACCTGCCGCGCCCAGGGGAGACCTTTCGAATTTGCCTATTTGATGGACGCCCTGCAGGAAGAGCGTGAGCAGAACGTCACCATCGAGACCACCCAGACCCGCTTCAGTTCCAAGCGACGCGGCTACCTCATCATCGATGCCCCCGGCCACAAAGAATTCATGAAGAATATGGTAACCGGCGCCAGCGAAGCCGATGCCGCCATCCTCATCGTCGACGGCGAGGAAGGCGTCAGGGAGCAGACGAAGCGCCACGCGTACGTCCTTGCCCTGCTCGGAATTTCGCAAGTTATCGTCACGGTCAACAAGCTCGACCGCCTCGATTTCGACCGCGTTCGCTACGACCAGGTCACTTCCGACACGGTGCGTTTCCTCCACTCCATCGGTCTCAACGCCAAGTTCCTGATTCCCATCTCGGCTCGAGCCGGAGACAACATCGTCAACCGCTCTCAAAACACCGACTGGTACCACGGACCCACCATTCTCGAAGCCCTCGACGCCCTCTCGCCGGCCGCCCTCGACAGCAAGCGCCCGGCCCGCATGCCGGTCCAGGACGTCTACAAGTGGGACGATACCAGACGCTACGTAGGCCGTGTCGAGTCCGGCACCATCAAGCGCGGTGACAAGGTCCGCTTCCTGCCGTCAGGGCACGTCTCGCAGGTGCGCTCCATTGACCGTTGGCCCATCTCCGACTTGCCCCTGGCCACCGCCGGCGCCTGCGTCGGCATCATCCTGGAGAGCGAAGTATACGTGGAACCCGGCGAGGTCATGGCCCTCCTGCACCATGAACCGGCCGCCGCAGTCGAAGTGCACGGCAGTCTCTTCTGGATGGGCCGAAAACCGCTCTCCGTCGGCACCAGGTACGGCTTCAAGATCGGCACCGCTGATTCTGTCGCCGAGGTCGTCGCCATCGAAGAGCGCATCGACCCGTCAACCCTGGAAGTACGTGAGCGCTACGCCGAGAGGCTCAAAGAGTCGGAGGTCGGACGAGTCATCCTGCGCCTCGAAAAGCCTGTCGCTGCCGACACCTTCGAGGTCAACCCCAAGCTCGGACGGTTCGTCCTGGTCGACGAAGGCGTGGTCCGGGGCGGCGGCATCGTCCGGGCACTGAGCCTCGAAGATGGCGCCCGCGCTCGACGCATCATCAGGCTGGACGAACGTCTGCTTGTCGACCCCTCAGGCGTGCTCATCGACCTGCGCGGCGAGAAAGGCGAACTGGAAATCGTCGCCGGCGACAAGTTCCTCGAACGCACCCGCGCCGGCGAACGCATCGCCCTGCGGTTCGCCGGCATGCGACCCTTCGGCGCCTTCGTCAACTGGGCCTATGAAAACTTCGTCCCCTTTTCCTTCCGCCGCGAGAAGGAAGGAGTCTGGGTCTCCTGCGGCGCCCCAGAATTTGGATCCCAGAGCGACCAATACCTGGATGGTCCGGGGATCTGAGGTACGTACGGCCGACTACCGCACACAGCGCCATGCGTAAGCTTGGCGCCGTCTCTAGATTGTCGGCAACCAGTTGGGTGGTACGTACAACGGCGCCGCCATGACTGACGGCGCTGGGATGGGTATGGGTGGTACGTACGGCCGACTACCGCACACAGCGCCATGCGTAAGCTTGGCGCCGTCTC
>CALGBT010000716.1 GCA_937884235.1 uncultured Pseudomonadota bacterium | reverse complement strand
TCGTCCAGCGTGAAGGCGTGGTCGTTGGGGAAGACGGCGCGGGCCATGAGGTAAGGAGCGGGGTCAGCGTCGCCCCAGACGAATCCCTTGACGGAGGCCGTCAATCCTTTGCAATACTGCTCGGCCACTTTGCAGACGGTCCAGTCGCCGGTGAGAATGCAGCCGTTCATGGCGGTGGAGAGCATCTTGGAGCCGGGAATCCACATGTTGTGGTCGCCGCCGGTCTGCTTGAAGGTGACGGTGTCGCCGGCCTTGACGGCATGGACGTCGTTGTACCACGCCAGGAAGTCGTCGGTGCCTGTGCTGGCGTCAACTCCTGTGCTGGTGCGCAGCACCCAGCGGAAGAAGTCCACCTGCTTCCAGAGGCCGGTGACGGCACTGGTGAAGGTCGAAATCTCGGCATCGGCCAGCGGTTCGCCGTCGGCTTTGCGGGTGAATTCGAAGGGCAGGGCGCGCGGTGGAAAGGCTGGTTCTGTGGCAACATCGGTTGTCACTTCACCCAGAGAATCGTCCGTCACCTCGGTGGCGTCGTTGGGTGTGACTGCGTCCACGGTAGTATCGCTTGTGTCGGCGGCTATGCCGTCAGCTTCGGTAATGTCCGGGTGGACGTCGGCGCAGTTTCCGCAGCTCGCAATACCAGTCCCCAACAATAGAAGAATGATCCATCTCATGTGTTGCCTCCCCAGTGGCTCAGTGCGGGCATGCCGTCGGCCCAGATGTCTCCATATTCGTCAATCGGGGCGCTGCGCAACCCAGATTACGTGGTGTCGTCCCTTGGGACCGCCGCTATCCCGGACACGCCGCGCCCGAGCCTTGAAACCCGCATCGGTGAGCCGGGCAGTGAAAGATTCGTCGGGTCCGACAGACCAGACCGTCAACACTCCGCCGGGTCGCAGGGCGCGAAAGGTGGTGGCCAATCCGCGCGGTGAGTACAGCCAGCGATTCTCTGGCCGCAGCAGCCCATCGGGGCCGTTGTCGACGTCATTCATGATCCCATCATAGACGGAGTTGCTGGACTTCAGCAGGGACGCCAGGTCACGCTGCCGGACTACAGTGCGGGGATCTTTGAGGGCATGGCCGGAGAGGTGCGCCAGCGGTCCGCGATTCCATGCCACCACTGCCGGGACTATTTCGACCACTTCGACGATGGCATCTGGTCCCAGTTGTTGGAGGCAAGCTGCGAGAGTGAATCCCATGCCGAGTCCGCCCACCAGCACCTTTACGTTGGCACGGTCCCCGACGCGCTCGCAGACCATGGTTGCCAGGGTCTCCTCAGAGCCGTGGACACGACTGGTCATGAGGTCGAGGCCTTTGAGGCGAATGGTGAAGTCATCGCCGCGGCGGAAGAGTTTGAGTTCGTCATTCCCCCCGGGCATGGGCGCGGAGTCCAGCAGTTGCCAGGGGATCATTCTCTTTCCCCTGCGGGTGGAGCAGAGCCCGGCTGGAGTCTGGAAGCTACTCGCATCCGGGTACCGGGGGGCCAGACATACACGCACCGTCTTCGCAGAAGTCGGGGTCGGTGCAAGGCTCACCATCATCACAGTAGAAGTCCCCGGTGAGGGGTGTGTGCTTGCAGATGCCGCCAGGACCACAGGAGTCGGCGGTGCAGTCCACGAGGTCGTCGCAGTCTTTGGGCGCCCCGGCTTTGCAGAGTCCCTGGTCGCAGAAATCGTTGATAGTGCAAGCGTTCATGTCGTCACAGGTGGCGCCCTGCTCCTTCTGCTGGTAGATGCATCCCTGGACGGGATTGCAGATGTCGGTGGTGCAAGAGTTGAAGTCGTCGCAGTTCATCACCTGGCCGCCGAGACACTGTCCTCCAGAGCAGGAATCACCGGCAGTGCAGGAGTTGTTGTCGTCGCAGGGGTAGCCAGGGGCGAGAGGGTCGTTGTGGCACCCGACGTCGGCCTCGCACCAGTCATCGGTGCACGGGTTTGCGTCGTCGCAGAGATTTGGCCCCCCAGCTGTGCAGCCGCCATCGACACAGAGATCCCCATCAGTGCAAGGGTCTTCATCGTCGCAGGGGAGGCTGTTGGGGACCGAATAGCAACCTGAGGCCGGGTCACAGGAGTCGTTGGTGCAATCGTTGTCGTCGTCGCAGTCGGGAAACTCTGCGCCCGACTTGCACTTGCCTTGCGCACAGTGGTCGCCGACAGTGCAGGGGTCGTCATCATCGCAATCGGCGTCAGTAGGGAGCACTGCGCAGACCCCGGATTGGTCGCAGACGCCCGTAGAGCAGGGGGGATTGCCTTTGCACCCGGTATCGACGATGCAGGGCTTGCCGCAGCCATCATCATCACCGCATGCAAGGCCATCGCACTTCGGTTCGCAAGGGGGGCCGTCGTCCTTGGGTGTAGCTACGTCGGCAATGTTGGAGTCGCTGCCCGTGGCGGCATCGTCGATTCGCATGGTGTCCGAGGCGAGAATGTCGTCGGTGGAGAGATCCAACCACCACCGCCCCAAATCATCAAGCTTGTTGCTATCATCGGCAGATCCGCAGCCTGCGGCAGCGGTCACGAAGACGAAAAACGCAACAACTACGGGGAACCAACGAACTGACATAGCATCCTCCTTTGCGACCTTCAGGCGTGCGCCATCGCTAGATGGGGCCACGATACCATGCTTGATCTCATTTCGGAAGCGTCAGTTTAGAGGCTGCGGGAAAGACTTTGGGCAGAGGTCAGGCCGTTTGCACACGGTTGCGCCCGCTGGACTTGGCAGTGTAGAGAGCGCGGTCTGCTGCCTCCAGAAGCGAGGCGGCGTTCGGTTCTCCGGGCATGTTGGCGAGGCTTGCGACGCCGAAACTGGCAGTAACGGAGAGTTGCTCGTCGCCATGCTCGATGACTCTTTCGGCGATGGCAACGCGGAGGCGTTCAGCGAGGTTGGCGGCCCCAATAATGGGGATTCCCCGGGTTACGACGACGAATTCCTCGCCGCCATAGCGGGCTGCGAGGTCCTCGCAGCGGATGCCGCGCTGGAGCAGTTTGGCGATGGTGCGAATGACCTCGTCCCCGGCGAGATGGCCATGGGTGTCGTTGACCTTCTTGAAGAAATCGATATCCAGCATAATGACGCAAAGTTCGGTTTGGTGGCGCACGGCATAGGCCAACTCGGAAACGATCCGCTCGTCGAGCGCCCGGCGATTGGTGAGCCCGGTTAAGCCGTCCAGGACGGCGGCCTCGTACATGCGCACCAGGACCCGCTGCTCTTCTTGGTTGACGAGTTGAAACTGCAATCGAACGCCGGTACCGACCTGTACTCGGTCGCCATGCTGGAGAGGTGCCTCACTCTGGCGTGCGAGGTTGACATAGCAGCCATTGAGAGAGTCGCAGTCAGTGAGGAGGTAGAGCTCTGCTTCCTGGGTGATTCGGGCGTGGGTGCGGCTCAAAGTGGTATCGTCGAAGATAATGGTGCAGTCTGACCCACGACCGATGGTGGTGACATCGTTTGGAAGGACATGAACACGCCCTGCGGTGCTGCCGCTCATTTCAATCAATATGCCTCGGCGGGGCCCCTTGGCAAGGTTGTCGAGGTCCCTTTGCGAGCCATCGTTCAGCGCTCGAAGATCCAGTTTTGTTTTGATTTCCATATTGCACCCCAGCAAAGCCACGGGGGGATTCTACAACGACGTATGAGAACCCGCAAATGCTGAGCCAGTTGGCGATGAGGAGCAGTTTCTTGCCAGGTATGCAGAGGGGAGGCGGTTACTTCTTGGCGGCGCGTCGCATTTCCTCGGCCCTTTCCTTGATCTCGGAGAGGTCTCGAATCATCTCGCTCCAGCCGTACCAGAGCGAATAGTCAGGATTGGAATGGAAGGCCCCCTGGAAGGCTCGCATCCGGTGTTTGAGGAACATCTCAAAGAGGATCTGCTCGATGACGGTTGGGGCATCGTGGAAGGTGAGGAGGTCCGGGAAGGATGACGCGTATGATTTGGGCTTGGGGATAACTCCGTCCTTGTAGAGTCCAGCGATGATGCGAATTGCTTCGGCCATCAGGTGGTCGGTATCGCGGATGATATCGTCGCCTTTCTGCAGTTCGGCGATGGCGAAGTTCTTGGAGTGACATTGTGAGCAAGTGGCGATCATCTTGTCGCGCCCCTCTTGCCACTCTTCCTGAGTCAAGCGGGCTACTTTAGCGCCCTTGACTACGTCGAGACGGGCGGTGGGCTGACCTGAGGGGTCGAGCACTCCGAGTCCCTGGAGGATGGTCACCTGATCGGCGGCCCATTGCTTGTCTTCGGGGAGCGGCAGTCGCACCGCCAGGAAGCCCCACTGGGTGATGACTTCGTGATTGCCTTCCTGCATGTGGCAGGTCTGGCACGTGGGGGCAGCGACCCCATCATCGAGGGTCCCGTTTTGCCGCAGCAGGGCGCGCACGCCATGCTTCGACGATGACCACATCTCCCACTGCGGGTGGTCGAAGCCCATGTGGCAAGTCTGGCAGGCCTGGGGCTGCAGAGCTTCCTTCTTGGAGAAGGTGTGTCGGGTGTGACAGGAATCGCAGGCCGAAGAGCCGAAGAGGTTTCCTTCCTGCTTGAGCTGTGCGATCTCCTCGGCGGTCTTGATACCGATCTTGTGGCACCCACCACAGCCTTTCTGGCCATCGGTCATTGCGGCTGGCAATCCGTGGGTCGTGGGCATGGCTTTCATCGCGGCCCATGCCAGGGCGTGCTTACCTTTCTTGTACTGTTCGACGCGCTCCTCGTGGCATTCGGCGCAGGTGTCGGGCGTGGGCAGCGAGACCTTGTCGACGTCGGCAGCTGACGTGTGGCCGGTGCCGTGGCAGGCGTCGCATGACACATCTTCTTGAGAGTGTTTGCTGAGTTTCCAATCCGAAACCACCCCGGGTGTTACCTGCTCATGACAGCCGATGCAGGTGGTGGCTGGGTCGTCTGCGGGAGGCTCACCGGCAGTGCCGGTGGCCACAAAGAAGGTTGTTGCCCCAAGGGCCAGAAGTAGTGCCAAAGCACTGCCGGTGAAATACCCCAATACGCTGCGTCTCATGAATCCCCCGTTGGAAAATTGCTGCTGTGAAATAATGCACAGTGCAACTTTAGTCACTCGTAGAACGGGAACAATTGACCTGGGTCAAGAAAACTAGAAAAGAGGTGTAGGCCGCACAATCTACAAGGAGATTTTCTTGAGAATCTGACGGAAGGCCCGGGGGCGTGGGCCAAGTCCTGTACTCAGCCGATGGTTGGCCACGAGTTCTCGGAACTTCAGTGGCATGCCTTTGTTCTCGTCGCGGACGAGCCGCCAGGCGCCGTGGTGGCAGTGGTCGACGCAGAGCCCGCATCCCATGCACATGTCGTAGTGCAGGTGCGCCTTCTTGTGGTGGACTTCGATGGCGGAGTAGACGCAGCCTTTGGCGCAGTGTCCGCAGCCACGGCACTTGTCAGCATCGTGGACCGCGACGAAACCAGAAGGAGCGACGACGTTGGTGTCCCATTCGCGCATGGCCTTGGCACCGGAGCAGCAACACTTGCAGCAATTGCAGATGGCGTAGAAGCGCCCCATGCAGGCATCCTTGAACCAGGCCGTGTGGACTCGCCCCAGCGTGTGCTGCTCCTGCAGGAATTCCACGGCTTCTGCTTGAGTGAGGCGGCGTGCCGTAGGCTGCTTGGCAAGGACGAAATCAACGAATGGTTGGCCGATAATCATGCAGACCTGACTGGGGGTGCAGCTATTGCCGGCAGCCCCCCGGCAGGCGCATTCGATGACCGCGATCTCTTGAGGAGAACGAATGATAATGTCCCTGGCATACTCGTATGGAATCACTTGATCGGGGACGTGGTGGAGATCGATGTTGCCGGGAAATGTGACAATGTCTTCGGCGACTTCCGGGGAGATGACCTTGCCGTGGTAACGATTGGCGAGCATGTTCTTGGCCCAGGGGGCGAGGTTGGGGATGACTCGCCGGGCGAAGCTCACGTACTCTTTCATCCATGCGAAGTAGACGTAGGCGTGGAGGGTACGTCCTCTGAAGAAACCGCGAAAACCTTCTTCTTTCAGCAGGCGAATGGTCGCCTCATCGATGAGCGGCATGGAACCTCCATTCTAGGGCACCCTGGACGACTCTCGCTGCCCAACTCTACTGCACGCTGCTGCTGGTGTCCATCTCGTCGTTGACAACCGGTGTCGTTCGTGGAAAAGTTTGACAAACTAGACCTCTTGGAGGGGAACAATGGGACAGAGATTGTGTATCGCTATGCTGGCTGTATGTTTCGGATTGGCGT
>CALGBT010000715.1 GCA_937884235.1 uncultured Pseudomonadota bacterium | reverse complement strand
CAACGGCAGCGGCGGGCGGGAGGCCGGAGAAGCTTAATGAGGCGAGGGGGCGGGGCGGGAGGACCTTTGCGACTTAGGAGGAAGAAAGGGTCTTGCTACCTCCCGCCCCTGGTGGCGTACGTAGGGGGAACCACGAGTGGGGGCGAGATATTCCCGGGGATCAATTGATGGGCAGAATATTGATGTCGAAGGCCAACGGGAGTTGTTGGGGGAGGGGTTCTTCGCTGGGTAGACCGTAGACTCCCTTGACCAGGTTTGCGGCGCCCTGGTTGTCGATGCCACCCACGGTGGTGATGATGGCGAGGAGCGCGGCGGACTCGATCTCTGCGGCCACGGATCCTGAGGTCGGGGTACCGGCAGCGTCGAGAGCAAGTGCCCAGTCACTTTCCAGCAGGCGCAAGACGGCCAGCTCGGCACCGGCATCGTCATGTACTGGCAGGAGAACTTCTGGGGCGGAACCGGTGAAGGACGTTTCGTCAGCAATGGTTCCCGGAATGGCGGTCACGGAGCCGTCGGGGAGATTGTTGTTATTGGCATCCACTGCAATCATGAGGAAGGTGGCACCGTCCCCGGCGAAGCCGATGGTACCCAGGAGCAGGCGGGGAATGAACCCGGTGAGAACTGTTGCGGCCAGGACATCTTCCGGAGTGGTGATAGTGAGATGGTCGGCATCGGTGAAGTAGAGGTGGTCGGGTGCGGTCTCCCAGGCTTCAGCGGAATCGCTGAAGAGACCGGTGAGGAAGGAATCGAGTTGATCGTCACGGCGGGTCCAGAAGTGGCCTGAACTGGTCTGCTCCAGGTAGCCGAACTTGTAGGCGGTGAGGCTTTCGGGTTTGGCGCGGGCGAGAAGGTCTACGGGGTAGCGATAGCGTCCCTCGGCTGCCTGGAGTCGCTGCACCACTTTGGACGAAATGACCCGGGCATCGGCCAGGAGCGCGAAGGATTGAGCCGAGGCAGTGGCCTTGATCTGAACGTCCGGTGTTTCGGAGGGATCGGCGGTGGCGGCGCGCTGTTGCTCGAGGTACCAGGGGCGGGCAGCCTGCACGGCACCGTAGAGCGCCAGGGCGTGCTCGATGCGCTGGACCGTGACCCAGAGGCCGTCGGTGATTTCGTCGTAGGTGGTGGTGTGTTCGGTGGTGCTCACTTCCGGCAGGTTTGTTAGGACCAGGGAGAACTGGTCCAGCATTTTCTGGAGCAGGGCGTAGTCGTTCTCCTGCCATGAGGCGAACTCGTCTTCGTCCATTTCGAGGACGGTTTTGTAGGCAATCTTGGGGCGGCGGGCGAGGATTCCTGCCTGGGCGCCGACTTCGTCTTGCTGCAGTTCGCCGGAGAGGTAGAAGATGATGAGTGGATTGGTTTGGTAGATGAACTCGATCTGTTTCTCTGTCCATACCTTCAGCAGCTCGACGAGGTCGGTGCCGCCGGTGCCAAAGACGGGGGCGGTCCAGTCGAGGTATTCGTTCCAGGTGAGGTCCCGGTTCCAGGTGAGTTGGGTGAGGTAGTGATCGTACTGCCAGTAGCCCCATTCCCGCCCGGTGGTGAAGGCGACGTGGCCGTCAATGTCGTGCCCGGGCAGGACCTCCTGGACGTCGTATTGGCGGGACCAGCCGGTGATGGGCAGCGCTAGCGGCAGGTTGTTGTCAAAGCCCAGCCACCAGGCGGTTTCCGGGAAGAAGACCTGCTTGCGGAGGCCGTCGGCCTTGGTCATGAAGTCTTGCTGGTGCTTGAAATCAGCGCAGTCATACACGGGGGCGGGATGGTCGGCGGTGTAGAACATGGTGGTGTGGACAAAGGCTCCCAGGTCGAGGTCGGCCTCGAGGGGCAGATGGTAGAAGTAGCCACCATTGTCGGTTTCGAGTGAGCAGGTGATATGCACCCAGGCAAAGGGCTCGACTGCCGGGTAGTTGTCCCGCAGGTGGGCAACCAGCGAGTTGAGACGCTCGACGACGATATCGTCGCCGGGTTTGGTGAACTCGCTGGAGCCTATCTGCACGCCAATAATGTCAAAGCCGGCGGCCATCAGCTGGTCAATGCCGGCGGCAATCTGGGTTGCCTCGGCCAGGGGATTGCCGTCATCATCGAGGGCTGATTCGTCCAGCAACTTGAAGCAGTTCTGCTGCTGGTCTGAGAAGGAGAGAAAGGGGCCGAGTTTGATGCCGTACCGGGTTGCTTCTTCCCGGATGTCGGTGATGTAGGGAAGCCACGTGTCCAGTTCCGCGGTCTTGAGCAGATGAAATGTCAAGACGTTCTGGCGGTTGCGGAAGAGCCAGCGCAGGTAGTTGGAGACGTAGCTGCGAAAGGATTCATTATCGGTGCGGAGCAGGAAGTCGGACATGACGATGGGGTGTTGGGTGTGCTCATGGAAGCCGCGCAGACGGAAATCCGGGACGTCGAGTTTGCCGGTGTACTTCCACGGGAGCCGTCCTTCGACATCGACGGGGATGAAGGTCTCCTCGGGATGAATAAAGCGAATTCCCAGGTCTGACGCGATGTGATAGAGGCCGTAGGCGGCCCCGGTCTGGGTGGCCGCCTCGACGAGAAGTCCCACGTGTTTGCTGCTGAGCCGCCCCGAGGTGATGCGGTATCCGTGGTCACCGAAGAGGGCTGTTTCAGTCTGCAGGAGCTGCACCCGAATGGCGGTACCGCCGGGAATCTCCAGTTGGTCGGAGTACTCGGGTGGTTGGCTGGTGTTGAGGCCGGCATGGGCGGCCATTAGGCCTAGGAGGTCCTCGCCTGCGGCCCGCAACCCGGGGCCGGCATCGGCGGGGAGGACGAGGGTGATGAGCAACACTTCGCCGTCGCTGAGCAGCGGCGGAGTGTCGACATCGAGTTCGTTGCCGGAGCAGGCCAGCAGGAGTAAGGCAGCAAGTAGGATAGTTGCATGTTTCAAGGTGGGCCTCCACGGAAGCGGAAAACTCTGGGTAAGTCTATTACGCGATGGGCATGCGCGCAAATAAAGGTGGGGAAAGGCGGCGCTCCGCGGAATGGTTTGCCCGTTCGCGTAAAGTTACTTTACGTGGCGCAAGCTATTGGGGCCTAATTCTACGCCCACAAGAGACACTGTGGAGCCTTCAAGCTGGCGCCACGTCGTGTCGCAGTGGCCTGGCACAAGGAGTTCGGACTTTCTTGTGCTACGATGGAGACATTGGCTTGCGGATTGCATTTGGTGAGGGCAGGAGGAGGACCATGAAGAGTGTCTATCTGGTGGTACTTTTGAGTTGCTGGTGGCTGGCTGCCTGCATCGAGTCCAACCCGCAGCCGATGCCTCATACCGGGCAGAACGATACGGTCAGTGCGGCTGATGCGTCGAGCACTGACGGTAGTACGCAGGCGGAGGTCCTGGTTCCTGGGGACACGTCGGTAGAGCCCGAAGACATGGCGGCTTCAGATATTCCGTTGATGCCCGATGCCACCGATATTATGGATGTTGAGGCGGAACTCCTGGATGGTCATGGTGATGCCGACGGTGTGGGCAACGATGCGGACGGACTATCGTCTGAGACCGTTGAGACCGAAAGCGAAGTGACAGTTCAAGATAGTGGTAGTGGGGATGACCAGCTGAACTAGGGGCCTGGTGCTCAGGGCTCTGGTTCTACTCGAAGGTATAGAGAACCCAGGCCCGGACGGTTGAGGCCGGGTCGCTGTAGCTATTGCCCTCGGCGTCTGTCGAGTTGCAGTACTTGCCATCCCAGTCATAGTGGTAGGTATAGCTGATCTGGACGGATTCGCCGGCGATTGCCTTGTGGCTGACGTCGGCGTAAGTGAACTGCATGTAGTTGGACATGGCGTTGAGATCATAGGTCGAGCCGTAGTTCTGCTGCCCGCACTCCCAGGTGAAGTTGATGCCGCCGCCGGTGGCTTTGAACTGGTTGGGCCCGGAGCTGACGTCGGAGTCACCGCAGATGCCAATGCGCAGAATCTTGATAGATTTGCCCGGTTTGCCGGCAATGGTACCCAGAGTCTGGGTGGGGTTTCCGGTGCTACGCTCGGACCAGACGAGTTTCTCGATCTGGCAGCTGGCGCAGCCGTCTCCGGTCTGGTTGTTGCCGTCGTCGCACGCCTCGCCGGGGTCTTCGTAGTTATCGTCGCAGTCGGCATCTTTGCCGCAGACGGCATGCGGCTCAGGGTAGACTTCCTGATCGAGGTCCTGGCAATCGCCTCCGGTCTCGGTGTCGTAGTTCCCGCTGGGTTCGCAGAGGCATTTGCTGTCGCCACCACCGTAGCTGTCGGAGTCGAGATCCTGGTAGTAGGTAGTGCATTCGAGGGAATTCTCGGGGTCGGTGATGCCATCGCAGTCGTCGTCCTTGCCGTTGCAGGTTTCGGGCGATGAGCCCTCGAGGGGGTTGCAGATGACCGTTGCCCCATCGGCGCAGTTGTCCACGGTGTGGGCACATTCGCCTTTGCCACAGGAGGTTGAACCGAGTTCTTCATCGACGAGGCCATCGCAGTCATTATCGAGCCCGTCGCACTCTTCGGCGGAAGCCCCGTCCAGGGGATTGCAAATCTGCTGCTGGCCATTGGCGCAGGCTGGTAGGGAGTGTTGGCATTGACCGAGACCGCAGGTGAGCATGCCTAGCTCCTCATCCACGGAGCCGTTGCAGTTGTTGTCCTTGCCGTCGCAGATCTCCTTGGTGGCGCCGAGGGTGGGGTCGCACAGGGTGGGCTGGCCGTCGACGCAGTTCTGCACTGAGTTCTGGCATTGGCCGAGGCCGCAGGTGGTGTAGCCGAGGTCGTCATCGACGAGTCCGTCGCAGTCGTTGTCTTTGCCGTCGCAGGTCTCGGCAACTGCCCCGGCAAAGGGGTTGCAGATCTGTGTGGCACCGTTGACGCAGTTGTCTACGGTGTGCAAGCACTCCCCGAAACCGCAACTTGCCGTACCCAGGTCTTCGTCAACGTCGCCGTCGCAATCGTTGTCTTTGCCGTCACAAACTTCCGGGCCGGCACCATCGAAGGGGTTGCATTCTATGGTCTGGCCGCCGCTGCAGGATGGGGTTGTATGGAAGCATAGTCCCTTGCCGCAGGCGAGGGTGGCCAGGCCTTCGTCGGTAAGTCCGTCACAGTCGTTGTCTTCCCCGTCGCAGAGCTCTTCGAGGGCCCCCTCCAGGGGGTCACAGATGCCGACCACGCCGTCGGTGCAGTTGGCCACGGTGTGCCAGCAAGGACCTTTGCCGCAGAAGCTGGTGCCCAGGTCTTCGTCAGCGAGACCGTCGCAATCGTTGTCCTGGGCGTCGCAGGTTTCCGGGGCTGCCCCGAGGAACGGATTGCAAATGACAATGTTGCCGTCCTGGCACTTGTCGGCGGTGTGCAGGCATTCGCCGAGACCACAGGTTACCGACCCCAACTGCTCATCCACGAGATCGTTGCAGTTGTCGTCGAGGCCGTTGCAGACTTCCTTCGCCGCGGGGTGGACGGCAGGATTGGTGGGGTCGCAGTCTTCGTCATCGGGGAAGCCGTCGCCATCCTCGTCATCTTCGCAAAGGTCGCCGATGCCATCTTCGTCAGTATCCAACTGATCGACGTTGGCGACCAGCGGGCAGTTGTCGGCTTCGTCGCTGATCCCGTCGCCGTCGTTGTCGTCGTCGCAGTAGTCGCCGAGGCCGTCGTCATCAACATCGGATTGCAGCGGATTCTTGTGGAGGGGGCAGTTGTCGGTGGCGTTGGGGAGGCCGTCGCCGTCGATG
>CALGBT010000714.1 GCA_937884235.1 uncultured Pseudomonadota bacterium | reverse complement strand
GCGAATTCCTTCACGATTGATGAAAGCGCGCTCCATGTCGACGACGCTACGCCCCACTGCACGCAACTCCTCCTCGGTGATTTCGATGCCGTAAGCTGACTTCAGGAGCCGGGCGAAATGCTCGTACTTGAGGAGCTTGGGGCTGTTGAAACCGTGGCAGATGAACTTGCAGATCCCCAGGCAGTCGATGGTGGCATAAATGTCCTCGTGCATGCTGACGACGACTTCCTTGGTCTTGTAGGAGGTGGGCTCAGACTCCACATCCTGTCCATACAATTCCCGCAGGAACGGCTTGGGGAGGTCGAAGACCTCGAGAGTGGGCCGACTGCGCAGATGGTCAGCACCCCGCGACGAAACCGCAATGCCGAGTGCGAAGCCCTTGATAAAGCGACAGTCATGGGGGTCTGACTGGGGGAGCCCCTTAACCGCGGTGAGGTACTGCCGGGAGGGGTCGTTGAGTGCTTCTCCAGCCTGGGAGCTCTCCGCCAGCACACTGCCGAATCCTTCCCGGTTGGCGATGGCGTTGATCAGGCGAACGACCAGTTCGTAGTCGCCGAAGCGCAAGGGCTCGCCAGTGATGGAATCGTCGATGATTCCCTTCTCGTAGAGCTCAATGGCCCAGGAGAGAATGCCCCCGGTAGACGACACATCCAGACCGAGCTTATTGACCAGGTTGTTCAACCGAATCACGTTGGCGGTATTGGCGATACCGAGGTTGGCCCCCAGCAGCACAATGGTCGTGTACTCGGGACCTTCACCGTCATAGATGTTGCGGTGCCGACAGTGGACCACACAAGAGTGGCACGAGATCATCTTGGAGATGTGCTCGTGGATGACTTCCGCGTCGAGGGTGTTCTCAAAGGACGAATCCTGGCTGTTGCGGGTCCGAATTGCCCCCAGATAGTTACTCACTTCGTAGAGCAGCGGCGTCCCCACCCGGCCCAGCACCTTGACCACCTTTGAGTCGGTGAGGTAGTTCTTCAGTTCTTCGCTCAGCTTCAGGAATCCTTCAGGGTCGGCGAGGGGGATTCCGTCGCCCCCCAGGGCGACGACTGCCTTCAGGTTCTTGCTTCCCATGACGGCCCCCAGACCACCCCGTGCGGCGGCGTTCTTGAGGCCCGTCATGACGCAGGCAAAGCGTACCAGGTTCTCGCCGGCGGGACCGATGCAGATCGTCTCGGCACCAGAGCCCAATCGACGGTGGATGGCACTTTGAGTATCGTGCACATCGAGTCCCCATAGTTCCTGCGCATCCTCAATGGTCAAGATACCGTCCTGCACCTTGAGATAGACTGGGTGCGAGGCCTTGCCCATGACCACGATACGGTCGATGCCGGAGTGACGCAGCAGTGGGGCGAAAAAACCACCACAGTTGGCATCACCCAGAAAGCCGGTTTCCGGTGACTTGGCCGTAACATTGAAGCGATTGGAGTTGGGACTGCCCGTTCCCGTTAAGGCCCCGGTACCAATGACCAGGACATTCTCAGGGGAGAGGGGGTCAACGTCTGGGCCCAGGTACCTGTTTAGATAGGCCGCATTCATGCCGCGCCCCCCCAGGTACTTGCGCACCAGCTTCTCCGGCGCGTCTTCATAGCGCACCGTCATTGTAGTGAGGTCCACCAGCGCAGCCCGGGACCGCATTGTTCCAGTCGAACTCTTTGAACTCAAATCAGTCATTCCGGTCACCTACGCCCATCGTGTGTGGCTCATGTTCTTCTTGAATTTGTCTATAAGGTCCATGGACTCCGGCCATTCCAGGCCACCGCGCACGGCTTCCCGGTGGAGGCTGTCCATGAATTGGACACCCGCCGCTCCATCGACGAAAAGCGAGCGGGCAACATCGTCAGTCAAAGGCACCTGCTCCCGTAGCAAGTACTGGAGTGCGCCGGCCCCCTCCACATCGTTGACGAAGGTGGCAGCAACGAGTTTCCCATCTTTCACTATCAGGCGGCGATACCAGGGCCGCTGGGCCACCCTGTCAACCAACACCAGCGCATCTTTTGGTTCATCGATTCGGCTGCAGCCCATGGTGATAATGGGCAAACCGAAGATGCTGAGGGAATTGAGATATACGGGTTCGTAGGTTTCGGCGGCAACACCGGCCATGCTCTGACCGGCAATCCGCCCCTGCCGCGTAGCATTGAGCCAGTGGGCGTGCACTTCGTTGCGGCCTTCCACCCAATTGGGATACTCAGTGACATCACCCGCAGCATAGATGCCCGGGACGCTGGTCTCCATGGCCGGGGATACCTGTACTCCGCCCTTCACCGATATGCCCGCATTCTCAAACAGGCTTTTGTCCGGCTTCATGCCGGTGGCCAGGATGAGGACGTCAAAGGGAATGGAGTCGCCGCCATCGGTAACCGCCGAGAAACCGGCACCATTCCGGACAAACTCCACGACCTTGGTACCAATGCGCAGATCGACACCATTGGCCTCAATGCGCCGGCCGGCCAGGTCGGCGGCCTCCCGGTCGAGGATCAGGGGCAGCACCTTCTTCCGGGCCTCAACCGCGGTTACATGCAACCCCATGCCCTTGAGCGCCGTAAGTGCTTGCAACCCGATGAGCCCGATACCGAGCACCAGGGCGCGGGCACCGGGTTGGCAGAGTGGACGCAACGATTCCACGTCTCGAGTGCAGTACAGCGTATGTGCAGGGACCTCGGAGAGCCCGGGAATGGGCGGCACGAAGGGCACTGAACCTGTTGCTAGCAGGAGCTTCTCATAAGCCACTGTGTCCCCGGATTCCAACCTTATCTGCCTCGCTTCGGCATCGATTCCAACTACTGGATTCCCGTTGCTCAGGGTGATCCCTTGGGCCTCGTACCAAGCGACGTCACGCAAGGTGATGTCGGAGAGACGCCGTTCGCCGGTGAGCGCTTCAACCACCAACGGACGGCAATACGGAGGCGTGTTCTCCCCGTTGAACAGCATTAGCGGTTTGCCAGAATCGGCCGTACGGATTGCCTCCGCAGCGGCGATACCTGCCGGCCCCGCACCAACGATTGCGTAGTATGTCTGTTTCATGTAGAGCACCCCGGCACCAGAACCATTGCTTCATTTCAACTGCTGGCACATATCTAAACGAATTTTCAGCTAACCGCCAGTGATCAGTGTCAGGAAGGCGACCTCGTCCCCATTTGCCAGTCCGGTCTCTTCCCACCGGTCACGGGTAATGACTTGCTGATTGACCACGATTGTGTAACGACTGGATACTTCGCCCCGGCCATCGAGCATCTCCTCGGCAGCTTCGGGGCGATTCCCCAGGAAACTCTCGATGAGGCCGGACACATTGCACCGGGCTGGCGTGACACGGACTTCCCGAGTCCCCTCCAGTTCTCTTAGCCGGTGGAATAGTCTGACTGTAACTTCGCAGGACAATGGACGGCTCCCTAAGGAATGACCAGATTGCGGATGACCGGCTTGTCCTGACGCAAATCGTCGAAAGCCTGGTTGATTTCATCGAGGGGGTAGCGGTTGGAGATGATGGTATCGAGGGCTATTTTGCCCTGGTCCACCAGGGAAACGATACGGTGGTAGTCCACCGGTCGACAGCCCAATGAACCTCGAATTTCCATCTCCCGGAACATGATTCTGCCTGCCGGCAGGGCGATTTCGTCGGGGCTGTAGCCCACCATGACGAAGCGGCCTCCGGGGTTCAGCACGCTCATGGCCTGCAACATCACAGCCGGCTTACCAATTGCTTCAAATGCTACATCACAACCGCCGGTTTTTTTACGAATAACCTTGGTTAGCTTTTCTTCGCGCGCATTGACTACTTCGGCTGCGCCCAGCTTCTTGGCTAATTCCAGTTTCTCGTCCTGGAGGTCGATGGCGATGACCTTCGCCCCGGCCAGGGCCGCGAACTGAACCACGTTGATGCCCACACCCCCACAACCGAAAACGGCAACGGTATGGCCGGGGCGAACCTCTCCCCGATTGACCACGGCATGGTACGGGGTAGAGAGTGCATCGGCGATGATGGAGCAGTCTGCCAGGGGCAGATGTGCCGGCACCGGAATCAGGTCCTTGGTGGGTACTGCCACATACTCGGCGTAGCCGCCGTTCATGTGATTCCCGAGCATCCGCATGTTGTAGCAGATGTTCTCCCGACCAAGCCGACACGCTTCGCACGCGCCACAGGTGAGCACTGCGGGAATGATCACCGGGTCGCCAATCTGGAATCCTTTGGCACCGTCTCCCAGAACCTCCACGGTCCCGCTGATTTCGTGGCCCAGAATGAAGGGCGGTTCCATGAAAGTGGGCGTACCATGATCCAGATAGTGCAGGTCGGTATGGCAGACACCGCATGCGGCCACCTTGATCAAGACCTCACCCGGCCCGGGCTCAGGAGTAGGAACTTCTTCCATGCGCAGGTACTTCTCACCCTTGTAGTACATTGCAGCTTTCATCGTATCCTCCCTCAATTAACTCCACCTACCTGTGCTTCCACTCAGGTCTTCTCTTCTCTGCGAAACTGGCAATCCCTTCTTGCAAGTCCTCGATCTCGTAGAGCGGCCCTAGGAAGAGGTCAGTCTGCGCCTCAAGTCCTTCAGTACGACCCTTGCGGAGGGCCAGCTTGGTCATGCGGACAACGGGCAGGCTGAGGTGGTTGAAACGTCGCTCCACCCGCCCCCACTCTTCCTTCTCGGCGACCTTCTGGACCAGTCCCATGGCCTGGGCAGCCGGCACCTCGATGGTCTCACCGGTGAGGGCCAGATAGGCTGCGTTTTGCCGCCCCGTCAGCGACGGGAGGCGGTAGCAGGCAAAAGGCGGGAAGAAGGCCAGGGTGATCTCGGGAACGCCAAATTTGGCCCCAGGGTCAGCGACGATAAAATCGCAGAAGAGAGCGACTTCCAGGCCGCCGCCCATACAGGGGCCGTGAACCATAGCCACGGTTGCCATGGGCAGCTCGGCCAGGGTCTTGCAAACATCGGCCAGGGCGGCAATCATTCCCGGGGCACGTGACTTCTCATGATCTTCCACGGACGCCCCGGCTGAAAAACAGCGACCGGCCCCCATCAGCAGGACGGCGGCAATTGAACCGTCCCCGGCCAGTTCCAGCAGCGCTTCGTTGAGCTCGGTGAGCGCAGCCGCGTCGAGAACATTCACTGGCGGAACATCAATGGCAACGGTCACTACTCGCTCGTCGCGAGTTACATTGATCATGATGACCTCCGGACCAGAGTGGCCATGGAAACACCACCGGCGCCGCATAGCGAAGCGACGCCAACTTCCTTGTCGTGCGTCGCCAACGCGTGGAGCAAGGTGACCACCAGGCGAACGCCAGTGCAGCCGGTGGGATGGCCGAGGGCAATGGCTCCGCCGTGGACGTTCAATCTCGCCCGGTCCCACTCAACGGCTTTTTCGTTGACGAGAACCTGGATGGCAAAGGCCTCATTGACTTCCAGCAGGTCGACATCACCGATGTTCAGGGCGTTCTCCTGGAGCAGCTGCGGAATGGCCACGCCGGGGCCCTCACCCATGAATGCCGGGTCCGTGGCACTCTGCACAAAACCGGACAGTTCGCCCAGCACCGGGTAGCCTTCGGCTTTGGCGATGTCAGCCGTGGTGAGCAGCATGAACGCAGCACCGTCAGCCATGGCACAGGCGTTGGCCGCGGTCACGGTTCCTTCTTTGCGGAAGACCGGCCGGAGCTTGCCCAGCTTCTCGGCATTGACG
>CALGBT010000713.1 GCA_937884235.1 uncultured Pseudomonadota bacterium | reverse complement strand
GTCTTCTCCGTTGCCATGGATGCCATCAAGATCAGCAAGCTGTCCGACCTCGCTAGTCCGGTTGCGGAAGTGTCACTCGATTGATTGTTGCAAAGGCGATCGGCGCACCCCACACCATGAAACCACCTACTCAAAGCGTACTTCGATGGGGATGGTAGCACCGTCGGTGAGGCGCAGGGGATTGGCAAGTCTTGATGAGAAGTCGGCCTCTACAACGATCACCGCCGGATCATCGAGGATGGACGGCCCGGGCGGATGGGCCTGGGGAATTACGCCGTTGGCAATCAGCGCCAGCATGCCCAACGCACCGATAATGAATCCTCTGATGAATCCCGATATCTTCATTCTGGTATGCATCGTCTTCCTCCTGGTTTCAGCTCAAGGTCAGCAGGGGTACGAGACAGGCCTTCGTCGGGTTTGTTCCGAGGACAAATAGAGAATCAGTGATAGAGCATCTGGTCCTCGGCATCGAAACGCAAAGCGTAGATGTCGTAACCGGCACCAGCCTGCTCCCAGCCTTGCCAGACGACCACGAACCCCCCGCCGGGCAACGGCGCGGTTGAGGGTCGATCCTGGATGGATTCGACATAGGTGTTGACCAGCAACTCCGGCCCCTTCACCCCCTCTTCGTCTGCCCGACGCACAACAATGCCGTAGTCGGAACCATCCTGGTTTTTGCTGGCCCAGGCCTGCAGATAGCCGCCGCCTGGCAGCCAGGTTGCGGCAGGGGCACGCTGGTCGCCAGCGGTGAAGGAGTTGGCCAGGGCGGGCACACCCTGACCCCCACCAGCCTCGTCAAATCTGGCGGCGATGATTCCCAGGCCGCCGTTGTCCTGGCCATCGCTCTGCCAGAGGGCCACGAATCCCCCCTCCCGTGACGCCAGCACCACGTCGGTCTGTTCTCCTTGGAGATAGGAGTTCCAGGCACTCTCCTTCGCCACGACGGTGCCGTCGTCCTGAAAGACAACTCCCACAATGAGGGCATTGGAATTGCCGCCACCATCGGACTGCCAGGCGCCGACCAGGTCACCGTTGCCCAGGGAGGTCACCGCAGGTAGCTGCTGCATGCCAATCGTTTCAAGGTTGAGTCCAAACTGATCGCCCTGGGGGACCCCCTGGGCATCGAACTTCCGAGCGTAGATGCCACTCCAGTCTACGTCCATGTCCGCCCCGTCCCAAACCACTACAAAGCCGCCATCCGCGGTGCCGGCTACATCAGGATTCCCCTGGTCCGCCGCAGTCACCTGGTTAACCACGATTTCGTTGCTCACCTTACCGCCGTCGGCGCCAAAGACCTGGGCAGCAATGGCATCACCGCTGCCGTCCAACCCCCAGCTTTCATAGACCACCACGAAGCCACCATCCTTGAGGGAGGCCAGCGCAGGGTGTTCCTGTTGGTCGTCGACTACACTGTTGACCTGAAACTCTGCGCCGACGTTCTGGCCTTCGGCATCGAAGCGCTGGCCAAACACCCCGTACAGGTTGCCATCCTGGTTCTTGCTGGCCCAGACCACCACATAGGCACCGTCAGGGAAGGAGGCCACCCTCGGCTCGATCTGCCAATCGGTGGTGGTGCCGTTGACCAGGAACTCCCCCAATTCGAAATCACTGCAACCGTCCCAGTCGGTCTCGTTGCCGTCGATGCAGTCTTTTCCCGGCGGGGGGCAGAGGCCATTCATGCACATCTGGCCCGGGTCACAAAGACCGCACACGCCGCCACAGCCGTTGGGCCCACATTCCTTGCCATCGCACTGCTCCGTGCAGCAGTTGCCCGTGCCATCACACACCTGCGTATTGGGACAGCAGGCCTTGGGACAAACCGTCCCCTGGCAGACGCAGGTACCGAGCAGGCACGAAACCCACTCGCCGCCGGCGCAGAGGCCGCACAGGCCGCCGCAACCATCCTCGCCACACTCCTTACCCTCACAGGCCGGGTCGCAACACTCCAGGCCATCGGTACAAACCTGGTAGGAGGCGCAGCAGGTCTCACCACAAGCCGGGCCAGCGCACTGGCAGAGACCGGCCTCGCAGACCACATTGAATCCCTCGCACTGGCCGCAGCTGCCGCCGCAGCCATCCGGCCCACAGTCCTTACCTTTGCAATCGGCAACACAGAGGCACTCTTTGCCGGGAGTAGGCTCACAGGTGTCACTCTCGGCAGCCGTCATGCAGATGCACTGCTCGCCGGAGGGACAATCGACCACCTCCGCGGGCCAGACCCAACACCCATCCACGTCCACGCAACTAGCCCATTGCGCAGTCCCGACACAGCGGATGGTGCCCGCCGTACACTCATCGCAGGGAATGTCACACACTCCCTTTTTGCACGTCCCGCCCTCGGGGCAATCTCCGCAACTGCCGCCGCATCCGTCTGAGCCGCAATCCTTGCCCTCGCAGTTGGCCGCAACATCGCAGCAGGCCCCCTCGTAGCAGACCTTGCCAACTCCACATGCGGTACCGGCCTCCACAGGAGTCCAGCCGCCCTTGGCAGTGGCTGGCTGGCAGGACTGACAGACATTGTCCGGGTTAACCGTCCCCGAGGGGGCGCAAGCCCCGCTAATGTCACAGTAGATCTCTTGGACCACGTATTGACAAACGCCCTTCTTGCAGCTGTCAAGGGTACAGTCGAGCCCGTCGTCGCAGGTGCCGCAGCTCCCGCCGCACCCGTCGCTGCCGCAGACATTGTCACCGCAAGACGGTGAGCAGCTTTCATTTTCAGGTGTCGAGCCAGAACAGGCGGTGAAGAGAACTACAATGGAGAACGCCAGGGCTACTCGCATCATGCCTCCTAGGGCAAATCCGCACCCTCTCATCGGCTTGAAAGCTACTCGGGCAGAGGCGGCAATGGTTTGCCAGTATCTTTCTTCTCTTCAGCGGACTTCTCTGGGGCAAGCTTCTCTTTAGGCTTCTTCTCTTCAGGCTTCTTCTCTTCAGGCTTCTTCTCTTCAGGCTTCTTCTCTTCAGGCTTCACTTCCACCGGCTTCACTTCCACCGGCTTTACTTCCACGGGCGTTACTGCTTCCGGCGCTGCTGCTGCCGGTTGCTCCGCAGCCGGCTCTTCCTCAGTGGCAGGCGCCTTGCCTTCTTCGACGCGCACGAGATTCCAGCCCTTCCGAATCAGCACCATCCGCTTCGACTTGAAACCGAGATAGCGTTGTTTCTCTCCCACGAAGAAAGTGAGATTGAAGCTCTTTGACTTCAGGGAAACTGCCTCAGCTTGCACCTCTTTTCCGGCACTGTCCTTGAGGATTGCGACCCCCGCCGACGCCATGGAAGCCTTGTCCAGGCGTCCGACATGGATGGTCGCCACCTCGAACTCCTGCAACTTCTTCTTATGCCAGAGGTCAGCCAGATCCCCATAGAGAGCGAACCCCATCTGGTCGAGCACCTGGAAGCCCTTGCCCGGAGTCAAGTCCTTGGTAAATCGCTTTCCCTTGACCTTCGAAACGACACGCAGTTTGTCGTTGTTCCAGAAGGCAATGATATCGGGGCTGGCCCCTTCATTGCCAACCCACTTGCGGTACTTGAGGAGTTTCCCAGCCCCGTCTTTCTCAACGTGAGTCAAGATGACAATGGTTCCCTTCTTCGTCTTCATTTCCAACTGCGAAGAGGAGAAGTACTTGCCCGAAAAGGTCGCCACCTTATAGCTGAAGGTGCCTGAAACTTTCCCGTCTCGCAGAATCGTGAACTCTATGGGTGGCGGCCCCTCGGCAGTTTTGCTCGACGCCAACGCACCGCACGGTGCCATCGCGGCCAGCATGCCGATCATGAGCTGTGCCAACAAATACCTTCTCATCAAGCCTCCTACAGCGTTACATCTGGGATTCGCATGACGACCTCGGTCGCCGCTTCCTGCCGATAGGTTCGCAACTCTTCGTCCCACTGCAACTTGGTGGTACCGCTGTCTCGGCCCACGTCGCAGACTTCTTTGCCCTCTTCACAGCCACTGCCACCACGGCAAATCCGGCGCTTCTGGTCGAACATGACAGTGATGCCACCCAATCGCCCCTCGTCATCTGTGGCGAACTGCACCTCCGCACCGTATTTCAATTCTCCGCTGGTACAGGAGGCAGCGTCTTTTCCACTGACGGAAAGAGATTGATACCAGACCAGGGTAGCACGCTTGCCCAGTTCGTAGAGATATGCGGCCTGCCGGGTCTGGCGGCCCTTGCCCTCCACGAGCACCGACTCCACCTCGATAATGAAGAAGAGGTCCGCCGTACCATCCTTTCTGATGTCTCCAATGGAGGCCTGCAACGGGCGCACACTGGTGACCCGGCGGTGACTGCCCTCCAGCGGCAGCGACTCGGACCAACTCCTCTCGGCCCCGGCACCAACCAGTGACGTACTGCCCGGGTCCCCGGGGTCACCCACGAGACCTACCACTGGGCCGTCGGCCACGCTTGACAGTACGTAGAACGTGCCCTTGCGCCCCGGGAAGAAGCGCCGGGTCAGGGCATCGCCGTCGGTGGCTTGAGCCAGCGTCTCCATGCCCGCAGGCGGGGCGACAGTGGCGGCACCACAGCCCAGCAGGAGCGAAGCTCCCGCCAGCACAGTAAGAAATACTCTCATGGCCTCTCCTTCCTGCTGCTACGTCAACTACCTTCCACCTACTTGTCCGACTCAGGCTCCACCGGGTCAGCCCTCTTGCCGGCCTCGAAGGTGGTGCCATCATGGGTCCAGAACTGGTTCTCGCTCCCAATCATGGTCAGAATGTGAACCGGTCGGCGCCAGATTGCCTGCAGGTTCATTAGGACATCGCGAGCATATCGCTGGTCCAAGTCCTCACCTTCGTGGGTATGCTCAAGCAGAAGCTCACCACGATTGCCGTGATTGGCATCGACGACCCGTATAATGGGGTGCCCGAAATTGGTAATCTGTTTCAGGAGTGATTGTTTCACCTCCTCAAACTGACGGGAATCAATGACGTACCGGTTGTACTGCTCCTTGAAGAC
>CALGBT010000712.1 GCA_937884235.1 uncultured Pseudomonadota bacterium | reverse complement strand
TGGGCCATGCCTCTTTGTACAGATTGCCTTCGTCTTCGTCGAAACGGGCCTGGATGAATTCCTTGTCAATGGGTTCAACCAGGACGAAGACGCTCCAGGGTTCGCCGTTGACGCGCAGCCGGGCGTGGCTGGCGCGGGGGGCGAAGAATCCGGCATCGTTCCACATGCCATACATCAGCGGGTCACGCATCATGGTGGAGTCGCCCAGGCCGGAGTTGAAGACCAGGCGCCGTACTCCATGAAGCCGGCCGCAGGAGTCATACTTGTCGAATCGGATCTTCATGCTGAGCTTGGGACAGGTCTGTTCCCCCTCCTCGTTGAAACACCCCACCAGGCTCGACCAAGCGCCCTTGAACCGGATGCCAACGCCAACGTAACGCCGGCCCTCAAAGATGACGTTGGCCGGCAGGTACTCCTCGTCTAACGCATGGGCCTGCAACCAGGCCCAGTCCTCAACGGACATCTCCACGTCAAAGTCACGGATTTCGGCCTTGTCAAAGACGTAGTCACCATCGCCTTCCGGCTCGGCAACCAGATTGCCGTCCAGGTCTTCGACGCGAAAGACGCCGGAACACGGGGGTTTGCCGGTGTTGGGGTCCAGGACTTCGAAGTCTTCCGTGCCGATGACGTCTTGCCCACCCGTGGGCGTGTCGGTGGCAATGGGGGTTGAGCCCGACGGCTCGCATGCCGTGAGCGCCCAAGCCACCATCAGACACATGAAGCCTGTGGCATGAGGCAGTTTGCCGCTCCAACTCCGCTTGTCCATTACACTCCCCCCGCTACCGGTGATATCCTATGGATTCACCCCAAGTGAGTCAAACAGCAGACGCCCCTGTTCGGTCCTTCCCACTACAACCTCAACGCCAACTGCACGAAGAGGCGATTCTCATCACTCCACGCCCCCACCAACGCGTCATCGACCCGGCGCAGGTCTCCGTGCACCATCAGCCGGACGTGCTTGCCAAAGTGCAGGTTGGCACCGACACTGGCCTGCCCGGCGAGGGCCTTGTCGAGGCCGTCATCAGGCATCAGCACTTCGCCTTTGACCACGGGCTCCAGGGCCAGCTCGAGACTCGTACCCAGGTCGAACCGGTAGGCGACCAGGGCCGACACGGCAGCGGCCCGGGGCACGCCCACCCGGTCGTTCTCCGCCCTGCATTCATCGGGCTCGAAGGCCAGGGCACAACGGTCGTGGTTGAGTCCGTAGAGAGCTTCCACCAGCACGAACAACCCCTTGCGCTCGATGGTCATATCGACTCCCGTCATCCAGGACCATGACGGGTAGTAGCCCACCGTTTCCGTATCGAACAGCTTCACCGAGGCGTTGGCGCCGAAGGTGAGCCAGCGGCGCGCCCGCGCAGTCACTCTTCCGACGATATCTTTGGCCCCATTGCCGTCAGTCTCCGGTTGGTTGCGGCCCGTCCCATTGAAGGCACCGAGGGCATATGAAACCTGCCGCTTGCTCCGCCCGAAATCACCGCTGATCTGCAATCCAAGGTCCCGGTCGCCAAAGCCCAGGTCCTCGATGAGCAGGCCGTTTGCCGGGCCCCGGGAAATGACTTCAAGGCTGCTGCGGCCCCGCAACTCCAGAGCACTGAATGGACGTTTGAATTGTCCCAGGCGCAGTCGCAGCGCACGGTTGAGGCGCAACTCGACCCAGGCATCCCGCAGCATGGCTCGGCTCTTCTCTTCTTCGAAAAGCTGGTCGACATCGAATTGCAGGCGCGCCCGAAGCCACTTCCCCTCACGCCATAGCAGCTTCACCCGCGCCATGGAGATGGCAATTTCGTTGCTCGGGTCCCCCGCCGTTTCTGAGAGGGTCCATAGGGTGTGGAGGTTGGCACCGCCGCTCAAGCGAGGAACTTCGTCCTCCGCCACCTGAGCCATGACCAGAGAACTCGTCCCCAGGACGAGTAGACCGGCCAGGATGGTGGCAAGGCGTCGGTGCATGCTTCCTCCGGGACTACTGAAGCTCAAGTTCTTCCACCAGATAGGCTCGACGTCGCGTGATGTAGTCCATCAAGTTGGGAGGGGACCCGGTGGAAGGGTTGGCAGAGATGGCCTGGTAGTACTCTTCTTCAGAGTGATAGCTTGTGGGGTCGAGGGCGATCTGCCAGCCCACCAGGTCGTTGAGTTCATCGAGCCACGCCTGCTGTTGTTCCACAGTGAGCCATTTGTTCGTCACTTCGCTCAGGTAGCTGAGGTATTTCTCATTGAATGCGGGCACCGCCAGGATGCGGTCCACCAGTGGTCGGTCAAGAACCTCGCAGGTCGGCTTCGCCACCGTGGAGCCGGTTGCCTCGAAACTCCCCTTGCACTTCTTGCCCCCATAGGTCTTGTTGTGGTCCCAGGGGATATAGACGAAGAGGTCAGAGTCAGGCCGGTGGTAGAGATAGAAGTTGTCCGGCCAACTCAGATAGTTGTCAAAGTCGCCAATGGCCACGGCCACGGATAGCCAGCGCAGGAAGGCATCGACATCGAAGACATCCTGGATGGCCGCCTCGAACTCTGCATCGGTCGTGTTGTTGAGCACGTCGAGGAAGTTGATGAGGTCTGCGTAGTCGTTCTTCTCCGGGTCACTGCGGTTGGTTGACAAGACCAATCCCTGGGCATCGTCACCGCTGCCGAACTGGTAATCGCTCATCTTGTCCCCGGCCCATTCTAGCGTGCAACCGGGAGGGACGCACTCGTAGAGGTTGCCGTCGTCCGCGTGCCCCTCAGTGCCGAAGGCGTCCTTGAGGTAGCGCTTGTCGACGTCCTGGAGCATGGTGTAGTTGCCGAAGTCCTCCCCGTCCACTTCCACCACGGCAAACGCCACCCGCACCGCGGGAACGCCCATGGCCCGGTAGGTTCGGGAGGCCAGCGCCTCCCGCAGACTCGTAGGGTCGGGCTTGTTGTTCTCCAGGTGGAGTTTGTCGATGCCCAACAGCCGCTCGGCGCCAAAGTAGTCGAAGTTCAGCTTGAAAGCGTATTTCTTCTCGGCCTTTCCCTTGCCCTCGGCTACGGAACCCTTGATGCGGAATCCCGCGGCTTCAGCAAAGGACCCATCGATGGTGACCTGAGCCTCTCGGTATGCTTCCGACCCCGTGTCCAGAAATGCCGCCAGCATCGCCGGCCAACCAGCGGCCGTATCAATGGTGACGGAGTGGACGATATCCTGGGCGAAGATGATGTCGAACTGCGGCGAAACGGGCCCATCGTCGACTGGCTGGTTGGAAGGTTCACAGCCTAAGCTGAGCAGCGTTGCCCACAGGAACAGAAGCGGAAGAAGTTGTCTGGTCATGACAATCCTATCATCAAAGTGCCAGCTTCGCCGCCACACGCGGCGAGCACCCCAATACATTACTTCGGACTATGCCCCGCGTCGAGTAATTCGCCATGCCGCGCGCCGGATGAGCTGGTCAGAAGTCGTTCGCCGGGTCAGATTGGTGTGGACGGTGGACGGTGGACGCCCGGGGTGGACCACACTGGACCGAACTGGACCACTCTGGACAGGTGGACCCGGGTAAGGCGTGGACGGTGGACGGTGGACGGTGGACGGTGGACGGTGGACGGTGGACGGTGGACGGTGGAC
>CALGBT010000711.1 GCA_937884235.1 uncultured Pseudomonadota bacterium | reverse complement strand
CTCTCTCGGCGACGATGCAGGACATCACCTTCACGCCGCCCCCCACCTGCTACGTTGACGACCCCATTCCCAGCGCAGCCTGCAACACCAAGGGCGTCTGCCAGAACGGCGCGGCCTTCTGTGACCCCCTTGAAGGTGAGTGGACCTGCAGCTACCCCGACGAATACGAAGTTGAGGAAGTCAGCTGCGACGGCCTGGACAACGACTGTGACGGCAAGGTTGACGAGACCTTTGCGAAGCTCGGCATGGACTGCGATGGCGATGACGACGACCTGAAGAAGGATGGCAAATGGATCTGCAGCGCTGAAGGCACCGGTCTGGTATGCGATGAGGACCCCTGCGCTGGCAAGCAGTGTGGCGATGGCTGCGGCGAGTGTGACTTCGGCTTCCAGTGCTATAACAACAAGTGCATCAATGGCGGCACTGAGCCACCCCCGGATGATGGCGGAGAGGTTTTCGACTGTGACGGTATCACCGAGATCGGTCAGTGCGACGGCAACTGGTTGCTCTACTGCGCCGGTGGGCAACTCGTCGAGCAGTACTGCGCCTTCTGCTGCGGCTTCAACGCCAATGCCAGCTACTACGATTGCCTGGCTGCCGACAAGTGCGAAGCTGAAGAGTGCGTCCCCAAGTGCGACGGCAAAGAGTGCGGCGCAGATGGTTGCGGCGGGGTTTGCGGCGGCTGCGACGCCGGTGAGGTCTGCGACGACGCTGGCCTCTGTGAGTGGAGCGAGCAGCAGACCGAAGACAAGTACATCACCTGTGGTCAGTGTCCCACCGGGTTCATCTGCTCAGCCACTGGCGAATGTGTCGAATCCAACGACCGCCCAGGCAATGCTGCCAGCAGCGACGAGCCAAAGGGTTGCACCGCCGGGGCCAACGGTTCAGCCGGGGCCATGGCAATGCTCCTCGCCATGCTCCTGATGCTGGGCACCTTGCGAGTCTCACGTCAGCAGTAGCTTCAGTCAAACACCATTCCCGACCAAATCTGCCCTTCCCCTCGTCTGTTCGGTACCCCGTAACGGTCGCCGCCCTTCCCCCACGGTCGCTGCTCGTAAGGGACAGAGGCTAGCTGAGCGGAAGACGCACCACGGCTTCGGCTCCGCCCGAGGCAACGTTGGCGATGGAGAACTGGCCGTTATGGCGCTCGATGATGCTGCTGCTGATGTAGAGGCCGAGTCCCGTTCCCCCGGTCTTGGTCGTGTAGAATGGCTGCCGGAGCTCACTCGTGGGCACGTCCGGGAGTCCGGGGCCGCTGTCCCGGACCACCACCACCAGGGTACCTTCCTGCTCCGTAGCGGTGACGGCAACGAGGCCGTCCGCCTCCACAGCCTCAACGGCGTTAATTAGCAGGTTCAGGAAGACCTGTCCCAGCAGGCCACCGTCAGCTCGGGGCAGCTCAAAGACGGCGGGAACGTCGACCTGTATGTCGATATTGCGATCCCTGGCCTGGTTTTCCACGAGTTCCACGGCATGACGAATTACAGCTGCCATATCGGTCTCTTCGAATCGTGGTTCGAGGGAAAGCTCCCGGAGGCGGACCACCAGAGTATCCATTTGCTCTAGAGCCCTGCGCATCGGGGGGAGAATGCGCTGGCGGATGTCGTCATCAGCTCTACGCTCCAGCAGAGTCACGTAATTCCCCAGTCCCGCGAGAACGTTCTTGGTTTCGTGGACGATGCCCGAGACGAAGCGGCCGATGGCAGCCAGCCTTTCCGAGCGCAGGACGGCCTCCCGGCTAATCTCCAGATCCTGCTGCATATGGTTGAAGGCCCGCGCCAGGTCGCCAATCTCGTCGCCGCGATGGGCCGGAACCGGGCGCCGCTGTCCCTTAGCGATGGCCTGGGCAGCCGCGGCCAAGCGCCGAATGGGCCTGGTGACGTTGCCGGCCAGGAAGATGGAGCCGAGGAGAATGAGCAAGAGCGTAATGCCGCCCAGAATCAGCAGACTTGCCTGCAGGCGCGAGACCACGGCCAGTGCCTTGTCTCGGGGGTAGAGCACGATCACGGTGGCGAAGGGATTGGCGGCACCGTAGCTGCCCACCTCCCCGTCGACGGGAGAAGCCGCAGCTACCCAGGGGCCCGCTAGAAAATCATCGACTACGGTGTTGGCACTGTTTCCGGCGTTGGTCTGTGCTGTGATTGCCGCAAACGAATTGCCTGCTGCACCTGCTAGGGCGGTAAGCTGTAGCGACCGGCCGTCTGCCAGTTTGCTACCCCGAACAACGTTGCCGCCGTGGTCCAGACCGTAAGTCAGGCGATGGTCTGGATGGGCCACCACCCAGCCGTCACGGTCCACCATCACGGGAAGGATGTCAGCTCCGTAGTCGGAGCGACGAAGGGATTCCAGGGCCCAGACCAGGTGGAGTTGCGACAGCACTAGGCTGGCCACGGCAACGACCCTGCCGTGGTCGTCCAGCCGGGCTTTGCTCACCCTGATGCCCCCCGAGAAGCGCGGTCCTAAACGCCCTTCACCTGGATAGTAGGTGTCAATCTCCGGGTGGCAGCCCACCAGCCCCGTGAGTACAGCCTCACCTCGGGCAGTGACCGCCGCAGAGACAAAGTCGGAGGCTTCGCACCACCGCCCTGCTGCCCCGCGCCACGGCTCCAGTTGGTCCAGGGCCAGGTCATCGACCACCACCACCACCGGGGTGGCATCCGTTTGGTAGAGAGAGACTTCACGATACTTCGGCACATCTTCACGACGTCGGGTACCATCGGCTGCTATGGAGTAGAGCTCCCTTCGCTGCCCATGGCTGAAAGTAGCAAAGGCTTCCGGCGCAGGTGGCAGTTCCATCATCACATCGAGGTCCGAGTCCATGCTCACCAGGGTATAGCTGGTGCGCTCGGCAGCCTGCCTGGACATCTGGAGGAGGTTCTTCTGCAACAGCTCCTCAGTGACAGAGGTGGCGGCGTTGATGGAGAGCAGAACGGCCACGCTCAGGGGTATCAGAGAGACGCCTGCCACCAGCAGCAGAACCTTCCAGAAGAGCGAAAGGCCACCAGGACGGTTCTCGGGTACACCGGTGCCAGACCCACCCATCAGTCGTCGTCCTTCTGCAGGTCGAATCTCTTTATCTTGCTGTAGAGAGTGGGTCGGCTGATCTCCAGGCGGCGGGAGGCGGCGTGAATATTCCACCCGGTTTCCCGCAGAACCCGCTCCACCAGTCGCCGCTCGTTGTCCACGAGGGAATCCCCGGCCTCGTCTTCTTCTTCGGGACGTCCGGCAACATCCGGAGGGAGGTCCGCCGGGCCAATGGTATCGCCCTTGCCGACCACCAGCGCCCGCTCCAGTGCGTGGACGAGCTGACGAACGTTCCCGGGCCACTGAAAACGAGCAAGCAAAGTGGCGGCATCGTCAGAGAATGTCCTTGGTGCGATCCCCAATCTTGCGGCAACTCGGCGCATGAGATAGTCCGCCAGAAGCAGGATGTCAGCCCGGCGTTCTCGCAGGGGCGGAATGGTGATGGTGACTACATTGAGGCGATGGAAAAGGTCGAGGCGGAAGGTGCGCTCCTCCACCATCTTCTCGAGTTCCCGGTTGGTGGAGGCCACAACACGCGCATCACTGTGGAGATCCTTGGTGCTACCAACGGGAGAGTAAGCCCGCTCTTCAAGGAGGCGCAGGAGTTTGGGCTGCGACTCTAACGGCAACTCACCAATCTCGTCGAGGAAGAGGGTCGAATCACTGGCCACTCTGACCTTGCCAGCCTTCTCGACATGGGCGCCGGTAAAG
>CALGBT010000710.1 GCA_937884235.1 uncultured Pseudomonadota bacterium | reverse complement strand
CAGCGGCCGTCGCATCATTCCAGATTGTCAGCCAGGCCAGACCAACCGGGGCGATGCGCACGGGGCGGTCCGCGGTGGATGTGAGTTGTGCGTATTTCTCGTAGCCGCCGGCGAGGAGTTCCTGCATGGTGAGGAAATCAGGGAGGAACTCAATGTCCTCCGCCAGCCCTTCCCGGCGCCCCCAGGTCATGAGGAAGATGGTCTCGGCCCCGACCTTCTCGGCCAGTTCGTCCAGGCCCTCGGCGGCGCCCAGGCTTTCGTACCACCCGGTAGCAATGGCCATATGGTAGGCCGGGATGATGCTCTGCTCCTGCAACACGACCACGTTCCAGGTGGCTCCCTGGGTCGCCAGGAATTCGTGGAGCTGCTCGCCATCCTGCTCGGCATCTTCCAGGTGTCCGGTGAAGGTGTACCCGCCTTTGGCTACCATCTCCGCCAACGGCTCGCCACCAATGGATTCGGCGAGCAGTGCGGCGAAGCCCTGGGCCAGCAGATTGTTGTTGGCGAAGCTGTAGCTGTTGCCGACGAAAAGCGTCCGGTGTTCGGCGGTGACTGGCGCTCCGACCGTGACCAACAGCAGCGCTAGTAGTAGCGAAGCAAGTCTCGTCATGGTGTCCTCCCAGCCCTCGCCAGAATGCCATCCAGTTTGTCAGCGAAGCGCTTGCGGTCACCCTTGCCGAAAGCTGGTGGACCGCCGGTTTCGGTTCCGGTATCTCGCAGCTCTGCCATGAAGTCCCGAATGGCCAGCCGCTCGCCGACGTTCTCCTCCAGGAATACTTCACCCCGGGGGCTGAGACCGATGCCACCTTTTGCAACCACCGCTGCGGCGAGGGGGATGTCTGCGGTAATCACCAGGTCCCCGGATTCCAAGCGTTTCACGATTTCGTTATCGGCCACATCGAATCCGGCGGACACCTGGACCGTGCGAATGAACGGCGAACGAGGAATCTGCAGAGCCTGGTTGGCGACCAGGGTGACGACCAGGTTCGTCCGAATGGCGGTGCGGAAGAGGATCTCTTTCACCGCCCGTGGGCAGGCATCGGCATCCACCCAGATCTGCATTGTTAACCTCCCCCGTGGCCGGTAAACTCGGGCCCAGGCGCCCGACAGTATGTCACCAAAACAACTTTCAGCCAACCCCTGGGAACAACCTTGGCCAAAGCGGGTTGGTCGGTGTATGGTCAATGTGTGAAGCGGCAACAATAGGATGACTTCAATAACTTTCGGAGGGAAGGGCATGCGACGATTGATGATGGCCTTTGCGGCACTGATGGCGATGACTTTTGCAGTGGGCACAGTGGTGGCGCAGGAGAAGGGCGGCGAGAAGAAGGAAGAGACTAAGAACGAAAAGCGCCGGGACTACAAAAAGAAGAACAACTTCCAGCCGCTGGGCAAGAACGTGACTCTGGAGTTCACGGCCACCGGAGATGGCGGTGATGTTGTCGCAGAGGTCTCTTCGGCCTCCAACCGCTATGAAGTCAGCGTTGAGAGAGTCGGTGGTCGGAACCTGCATGTAGACGGCGTCATCTCGGTTCCCGACGAAGGTGATTATCTGGTTTCTTACAACGTCGCGGTAAGCCGTCCGGTAAAGGGCGACGACGGGTGGGAAAACATCAGTCTCTTCATCAAGGGCAGTGCTTTGCTCAAGGGTGGCAAGAAGGTCACCCTGGGCAAGAGCAAGGATTATGTGGTCACCCTGAAGCTCAACGACTAGTCTGCTGGCGTGTCTCTGTTTCATTCGCTACAATTGCTCCCAGGACAGGAAGAAGGTGAAAGATGATTCCGCGTATCCTCGCGCTGGGAGCGCTGTCTATTGTGCTGGTCGCCGGGTGCAGTACCTCCGTCGCGCCAAAGACTGATACGAAGCGCTCTGATGCGAACTTGCCGGACGGAGCCGCGTCCGACGGAGTCGGGCAGAACAGCTCGGATTCAAGGGTGGACCTCGCACAGGAGGATCTCCGACGGTGGTGTGACGCGGGCGAATGCCCGGGGAGCTGCGGGGAGTGCGCTCCCGGTTCTGCGTGTGCCCGGTCCTGGTCGGATGCGTGGCAGTGCCTGAACGTTGCCGAGGAATGTCTCGCTTTCTGCGAATACACCTACGCCGAATGCGGGGAGATTCCGCTACGGTGGGAGAGCGACAATCCGCTCTGCGACTGCGGCACTTGTGCCCCAGACCAGACCTGCAACGAAAAGCACCGCTGCTGTCCCCTCTCCTGCGATGGCCGGAACTGCGGTGAGACCTGTGATGGTCTTTCCTGCGGCAAGTGCGAGCTTTGCGAGGTTTGTGCCGACGGCACCTGCATCCTCCCGGAGACCGGCTCCTTTTGCCAGACCGTAGCCTGCGTGTCGGACGACCTCTACTGTGAGGAGAACACCGGCTCCTTTGGCTGTGAGTGCGAAACCGACGAGGACTGCTGGTACGTCTGCCTGTCGGTCTTCGACGGTAAGGTCTGTTCTCGGGAGGGGGCCGAAGAGTGTCCGATGGGGTGGAGCATGAAGGGCGTGAACCGGGGGCCGGACATGCTGTTCATGTGTGTGCCCAACGTCGGGGCCCTGTGCTGGCCCTGCGACGATGACGATGACTGCAATTCCGGCCTGGGCTGGGGGACTTGTGTCGACCGTGGCTCCTTGGGTAGCTTTTGTGCCACCGACTGCGATTGTACCTACCAATGCCATATCGGGTTTGCCTGTTATGTCTCGGAAGATAGTCGGTGGGGGGAAGGATTCTGCCAGCCCGATTCCCCCGAGAAGGAGTGCCATTGCAGCCCTACTGCGGCTGAAGAAGAGCTGTCTACAACTTGCTACGTCGAGAACGAATTTGGCACTTGCTTCGGCTCGCGCCATTGCACCGAAGAGGGGCTCACTCCTTGCGATGCGAAGGAACCGGAGGCGGAAATCTGTAACGACCTGGACGACGACTGCAATGGCATTGTCGACGATGTTGAGGGGTGCGGGGAGTAGGTCGGCGGCAACGGCGAGGGCTGGGCCGAAGCTACTGCTCGAAGCAGTAGAGGCCGCGTTTGCTGGCGCAGGCGTTGGCGAAGGAATAATCGGTCCAGTCATCGTTGGGTTTGGCCCATTCGCCGACGGCACTACCCGGCTTGTTGTAGCCCTGCGTCTGAGTGGTGGTCCAACCGTTGCAGTGGCAATTGGTGCCGTAGCAGACGTGGTTGGGGTTGTCGAAGAGGCCGGGGGTACCGTTGGTGCGGGTGAATGACCAGACCGAGGGGCCGTAGTTGGGGCTTCCGTCCAACTCGGTGACGGAAATCGGGGCCTGCAATTCGCCATCCGTGAGGTCGGCCCAGTTGGCGGCGATGATGGTGCCGTCCTTGAGCGCGTATGGGATGTCAGACTTGACGAACCGAACTGAGGGCGACGAGCTGATCTCGCCGGCACTGATCCACGCTTTGAAAGTTCCCGGCAGGCCGGCGGCGGCAGCCCGTTCGGCGCAGCGTACATCGGCCCCGAGGACGCCACCCAGATTGCCGTCGAAGCCAATGCTGGTGACGAAGACGAGCTTGGTCTCCTGGTTGGCGGAGATACAGACCCCGTTCTTGCAGGTGAAGCCTTCCTCATTGTTGCAGGGCAGCCCGTCCTGGGCCTGCCCATGGGTGCAGCCAATGGCCGACTGACAACCATCGACGGTGCAGTCGTTGTGGTCGTTGCAATCCAGGGAGGAGGGGCCGAAGTGGCATGCGCCGCTGGCGCAGTAGTCCCCGAGAGTGCAAGGGTTGCCATCGTCGCAGGGCTGCGAATTCGGGACGAAGACGCAGCCCGCTTCGTCATCGCACGAGTCCTCGGTGCAGTCATTATTGTCGTTGCAGACCACATCTTGCTGGCCTGGCACGCACAATCCTGTGACACACTTGTCGCCCTCCGTGCACTGGAGCCCATCGTCGCAAGGCAGGCTGTTGTTGGCATTCACGCAGCCGACCCAGGGCTCGCAGTGGTCATCGGTGCAGAGGTTGCCATCGTCGCAATTCAGCAGTGCCTGCCCGGGAAAACAGATGCCATTGCTGCAAGTGTCCCCCAGGGTACAGGGGTTGCCGTTGTTGCAGGGACCGGAGAAGGCCTCGTATTGGCAGCCGGCCACCGGGTCACACGAATCGTGAGTGCAGGGGCTGCCGTCGTCGCAATCCACGACGCTTCCTGCGACGCACCACCCCTTAGAGCAGGCGTCGCCAGTAGTGCAAACATTACCGTCGCTACAGTCGGCAGTGTTAAACGAATACTTGCACCCGGTGAGTGGGTGGCAACTGTCATCGGTGCATGAATTTCCATCCACACAAGGGAGCGCCCCTGCTGCAGTACATGCGCCCAATTGGCAATGGTCGCCAGTGGTACAGAGGTCATTGTCGTCGCACGGTGCCTGGTTGAAAGCGAAGAGGCACTGGCCATCTGGCCCGCACGAATCATCGGTGCAGAGATTGTCGTCGTCGCAGCTCTTCAGCTCATCGTAGAGGCATTGTCCCGCGCTGCAATGGTCACCGAGGGTGCAAGGGTTGCCGTCGCTGCACTCGCCATTGTTGGGGGCAAACTGGCAGCCCTTGAGGGGCTCGCAGCTATCAGCGGTGCAGATGTTGCCATCGTTGCAAAGGAGGTTCTGGGTACCGGCCAGACAGACTCCATCTGCACATGCATCGCCAAGGGTGCAGACGTCGTTATCATTGCAAGGCTCACTGTTTGGAACAAAGACGCAACCGGTCATAGCGTCGCAGGAATCGTTCGTACACGAGTTGTTGTCGGCACAAAGCAAGTCTGGGCCGGCGGTGCAGATTCCGTCGGCGCAGTGATCGCCCAGAGTGCAGGCGTTGCCGTCCTCGCAGGCCAGCCCTTCGTGATCTGGAACCACCGAGCAATCGCCGGAGGTCGGGTCGCACTGGGCACGCAGGCAGATGGCATGGACCCCCGGGGCGGGCTCCGGACAGGTGACCACGGTTGCGGCATCAACGATACATTGATAGGGCAGCGAGGTTATGTCGCAGACGAGGGTCCCATTGCAGCTGTTGCCGTCTTCCAGGACTGCACATTCCGCATCGCTCTGGCAATCACAGGGGATGGCGAAGCCGGAGCAGGTTCCCTCGTCACACGTGTCCTTCACAGTGCAGGGGTCGGTATCGTCGCAGTCGATGGCGTTGTTCTCGAAGACGCAGCCACCAGTGCCATTGCAGGCATCATCGGTGCATTCGTTGCCGTCGTCGCAGAGGATGGGGGTGCCCTCGCACTGACCCGCAACACAGTGGTCTCCGACAGTACAGGCATCACCGTCCTTGCACTCCCCGCCGTCGAGGTCCTGGTAGTTGCATCCGCCCTCGCCACTGCAGATGTCCTTGGTGCATTCGTTGTCGTCATTGCAGAGGTTGATGTAGTTGCCCCCCACGGAGTCGGGCTCGTCGATGTCACCGTCACAGTCGTCGTCGATGCCGTTGCATGTTTCGGGCTCGCAATTCGGCACAACTGTCTCCGGCTCTGGAATCAGGTCTGGGGCCAAGGTCTCCGCTGACAGATCCAGCAATACGTCTTCAGCCAGGTCGAATTCAGGACCGTCCGCGCCGACGTCATGGAGAACCAGTTCTGGAACACCTCGCCAGTCCAACGACAAATCCGTAGCGACAGTAGAGTCGTCCAATTGGTCCAATCGGACATCTTCAATTACCTCAGCGGTGACTGTGGTACTGGTGTCGCTGCACGAAGAGAGAAAGAACATGAGACCGAGCATTACCAGAGCTGCAACCCGCATCAACCGCATGGAGAGCCTCCCAACCGAGTACGCCGTCAGCGTACGTGGAATGGCAATGCCAGGCAAGTGGTTCGGCAAGAAAGCTTGGTCGGGGAGAATCCGTTCCGGCTGTGCGCCGCCCCCCGCCGGTGTCTGCTTACGCGAGATGGGGTGAGCTACTGGCTAGGGTTGTTTGTCCAGATAGAATGCCACCAGGACCGCCAGTGCAACGTCCAGATAGCGGTCTGGCGGGAGTGTTCCTCCGAGTACTTTGAGTTGGGCGCCCGCAGTGTTCAGGCGGTTGTCGAAGGGGGCAGTTGGGGCGCGTCGGCAGAGCTCTTCGGTGAGGCGTCGGAAGTTGGCAAGTCGCACTGGCTGGAGGGCGGCCCCGAGGCCTTGGTATTGCAGTTCGGTTTCACGTAGCACGAAGGTCGGATGGCCGGCGGCGTAGAGGTTCAGAAAGAACTGAAACTCGTTTTGCCCCACCGTTGTCGTCACCTTTTTCTTGGAGGTGAGCAGCATACCGCCACTGGCGACTGCCTTACCAAAGCTGAATTTGCGGGTTGTGCTGGTTTCAGTGTGGGCCTCATGGGTAGAGGTCATTCCGGCCAGCAGCAAGGTGACCTCACGGTTAAGGATTTCGTGTTGGTCATCGGTGCGGGTTGCAAGTACCACTCTGTCCGGCAGTAGCTCAAAGCTTCGTGCCACGACGCGCTCAGCGCCGGTCTCAATATCTTCACTGGCCAGAAGAACCGGCTGAAACCCGGCGTGTGCCATGGCTGCAACGTTGGCGGTGGCCTCGTCGCGGTCCTTGAACGTGGCCAGAACGCGCGGGGCCGGGGGCTGTACGCGGCTGCGGGTTTCGAAGAGCGTCAGGCCAAGAATCTCGGCCAGGGCCCGCGCCCGCTCCTC
>CALGBT010000709.1 GCA_937884235.1 uncultured Pseudomonadota bacterium | reverse complement strand
CGAGGAACTGGCCGAGATTCCTGAGCCCACCATGGAGATTCCGCCGGGCGACGTAGAACCCCCGTCACATGAACCTGTGGAAATGGAAGAGCCGGTGGCCGAAGAAGAGCCGGTGGCCGAAGAAGAGCCGGTGGCTGAAGAAGAGCCGGTGGCTGAGCCCGTCAAGACCGAGGAGGAAAGTGACTTTGAAACCCTTCTCGAACAAACCAGGGATGAACTGCAGTTGACGGAGCAGGAGGAAGTGGCCACTCCTCCGGCCCCTGAAGCAGACGAGATTTCGGAGCCAGCACAGGATTTTGAGCTTGGCCATAGTGTCGATGACGATGGCTTTGTCGCTCTCGAAGAAGAAGGGGAGAGCGATGTCGGAAGTGAGGTGGATGCGGAAGAGTCTGCCGAGCAATTGATGGACGACAACGAAGAAGAACCTGTGGCCGAAGAGCCGGTGGAAGAAGAGCCCGAGGAAGAAGAGCCCGAGGAAGAAGAGCCGGTGGCTGAAGAGCCCGAGGAAGAAGAGCCGGTGGCTGAAGAGCCTGAAGAAGAGCCGATGGCCGTTGCCGACGAAGAAGAAGACGAGGATTCTGGTGGTGGTCTTTTCTCCGGATTTGGTGACGACGAGGATGATGATCCGAGCGTCGAGAGTGGCCCGATGCTCCATACGCGTCGCGAGAATTCTGTGCTCTTCTCGCTGGATGACTTGACCCGCAAAGGCGACGAAGTGGATGCAGCCGCGGCTCAGGGCGATGATTCGGGACTCATCGATATCCGCCAGGTGGCCGTAGACGACTCCGGGCAGGACGACCTCTTCTCCAGCTTCGGTGCTGGCGATTCATCGGCAGCTGATTTTTCTGCGGACGTTGCCATGGCGGGCGGATCGCAAGCGACTCTGGCGATGCCCATTCTTCGTCGGAAGAGCCGCTGGCCACTCTATCTTGCGGCATCGTTGGCCGGGGCAGTGGTGCTGGCGGGTGCGGTCTATGTGGCCATGACGATGATGACGGGACCTGGGGAGATGGGCATTCGACAGGCGGTAGCTTCCGCCTCGGAGATGGCGTTCACGCAGATCAATCAGGCTCGCATCAAATCGGAAACCGAGCATCAGGCGGCAGTTGCCGCGATCCGGGCGGCTGGCAAGGAGAAGGAGCTTGCTGGTGAGCGCGAGGCCGAGGCCGAGTTGGCCGCCTTTGGCAAGGAATTGGAACAGCGGCTGGCGGACGTTTCAACTCTAAACCAGAAGAATATCGGCGACTTAGAACAGAAGCTCACCGATGCCCGGAAGGCTGCCCAGGAGCGTCAGCAGCGCCGGATTGCGGCGGAAGCGGCCATGAAGAAAGCCGAAGATGTTGCCTCGACTGAGAAGGTTGTGGCGGAGGCGGTTGCTGAGAAGGCGTCAGCCCAGGAAGAACGGGTAGTGCGCAAAGAGACTCGTGAAGAGCGAGCGAAGCGCCACGCCGATCGGAAGGCAGAGAAGAAGGCAGAGAAGAAGGAAGAGAAGAAGGAAGTAGTCAAGAAGGAAGAGAAGAAGGAAGTAGTCAAGAAGGAAGAGAAGGTCGATTCTGGCGGCAGCGCTGACAAGAAGAAGGATCCGGCGGCCATGCTGAAGGCTTTAGACAGCAAGGGTGGTAGCGAGGAAGAGGCTGGCGATTCTGGTGGCAAAGTCAGCAAGAAGAGTCTCACGACCACCGATGTCATGAAGGTGGTGAACCAGAACAAAGGGGAGATGCGCAAGTGCTTCGAGAAATACGGAGCTGGCCTTGACAGCGCAACCATTCGGACAAAGCTGAAGATCGCTGGTTCCGGAGAAGTGACCAACGTCAGCATCTCGTCCATGGAGTTCGCCGGGACGGCCCTGGGAAACTGTGTGCGTAAGTCCCAGGCTGCGATGACTTTCCCTGCCTTTGCCAAGCCTTCCATTACCAAATCAATCTCGGTCCGGCTGCCTTAGACCGGTTCTCACCGTCACATCTGGAGGAGCACCACCATGTCCCAGCTGCCATTCTATAAGGTCCAGGGGGCGGGCAATGACTTCGTGTTGATCGATGGTCGAGGGCTCCCCCCCGGGGGTCTTCGTCCCGGGCAGGCTGTGGCGATCTGTCATCGGCACTACGGTGTGGGGGCCGACGGCGTGCTGGTGCTCACCGGCGACAGTGATGGGATTCCTTCCATGCGGATCTTCAACGCCGATGGCTCGGTAGCGCAAATGTGTGGCAATGGCCTGCGCTGTTTCGCCCTGGCCATGCGCAGTCACTTTGGCTTTGCTCATGACCCGCTTCCCGTGCAAACGGATTCCGGTCGCATGATCTGCCACATCGATGGCAGTGGTGGTGAGGCGCAGGTGACCATCGAGCTTGGTGCAGTCACTACTTCATCCGGCGGCCCTCTGGAGCTTCCATTGTTGCGTGAGAAGGTCAGGGTTGCCGGGGAAGAAGTGGTGTTCTATCGGGTGGCCACTGGCAATCCCCATGCGGTGCGAATCGGAGAGACTACCGATGATGAGAGGCAGCGCTTGGGGCCACCCCTCTCGGTGCATCCCCATTTTCCCGAGGGAACCAATGTTGAATTTCTCTCTTTCCGGGGTCCGCAAGCGTTGACCGTGGTTGTGTGCGAGCGTGGTGTTGGATTTACTCTGGCATGTGGCACCGGAGCCGTGGCGGCCACGGCCGTTGCTGTTGCCCTAGGCCACTGTCCAGCCGATCAATGGATTGAAGCGGCTTTGCCGGGCGGCAACTTGCGGGTGAGAATTGCCGCCGACTTTTTGACGGCCTCTTTGCAAGGGCCGGCGGTGGAAGTGTTCCATGGTTCGCTTGAGTTGCAGGAGGCCTGATGCGTCCAGAGAAGCCGATACCCATGGTTACGCTGCGCGAATTCGATCGCGCCATGAAGGATTACTGGGGCAATACGATCCCCCGTCCCGTTCGGGTCGGCAAGATGGGAAAGTCACTGGAGCAGTTGGCCTATTCCCGGCCCGAGACGTTGCCCTTCCTGCGCGCCCTGGAAGGCAGTGCAGGCTTTCGTCGCGGTGAGAAGGTGCAGCGCCTGGCGGTGACGCTCTACCAGGAGGGTCTCTTCCAGTGGGTCCTGCAGATTCAGGCGACTGCCGGGAAGCAACGTCGCAATCTCTGCCTCACTGTCTCCAAAGACGCGGTGAAGTTTGCCCGTATCGCCAGACGCGAGCATGGCATTCTGCAGACTCTGGCGCAGCGCAATCCGCAGGCTGTAGTAGCGGTACTCCAGGGGGCCGATATTCCGCTGGTGGAGGACCGCTATCAGGGGGCTCTCTATGGTTACTTCTCGCATTTTCTGACTGGTTTCACTGAGTTGGGGATTGATGAACGCCACCGCTTCTTCCTGGTCGGCCAGGAGGAGGCGACCCGCTTGTCCAAATCGGAGTGCGAGGACGTGCGGGCGCGCATGGTCGAGGCCTTGGCCTCGCTCTTTGATCCCAAGACTGGCTCGGCCCTGACCGAGGTTGAGGTTAACTCCGGTGATTTCATGGGCCGTAATGACCGAGGGGCTGTGGAGGTGCGACTGATCGCCGCACGCAACCTGCGCAGCGGCTTCTCCCCCGCCGGGTTCTTGAAGCACCTCCTGAATCCCATGGGCGCCAATGCCGAAAAGCCTTTCTTCATCGTTCCCAGCCGCGTGGGCCAGTTGGTCAATGCCTTGACCGTCGGGTTGGCTGTGCCGTTGGGAAGCCGAGAAGAGGCCAGAGCATTCCTCCAGCAGGCCGTCCGTCAGGCGCGCCGCAAGAAGCTGGAAATCCTGCATCCCGAGATTACCTGGGCAGACCTTGACGAGAAGCTCAAGACAACGCCCCCCACTCCCTGACGGTCGTGGCTCGTAAAAGGCGCAAAAACACGGCCGTTACGGTGAGGGAGCTGGGGCCTTGGCCTTGTTTCTTGTCGGATGTGCATCGGATATGAATCGGTGCCTTGAGACTAGGCGCGCTTCCACTTCTTGGGGGCGGACTTGACTAGGAGAATGCTGTTGCGGTGGCCCGGGATGGAGCCCTTGACCAGCAGCAGGTTCTTGTCTGCCAGAACTTTGACTATCTGCAGGTTCTCGGCCGTGACTGGCTTGTTGCCGTACTGTCCGGGCATCTTCTTGCCCTTCCAGATCTTGCCTGGCCAGGTGGAGCATCCGACGGAGCCGGGTCCACGGTAGGATTCATGCACGCCGTGAGTTACTCGGAATCCGGCGAAGTTCCAGCGCTTCATGACGCCGGAAAAGCCTTTTCCCTTGCCCTTGGCGGTGATGTTGACGATATCGCCTTCTTCGAAGACCGTTGCTTCAAGCTTGGTCCCCACTTCAAATTCGTCGAGTTGCTTCTCGGGGATGCGCACTTCTTTGATGTGGCGCATGGGGTCCTGAGCGATAGTCTTGAAGAAGCCCAGTTGGGGGCGGTTCAAGTGCTTCTCTTTGGCTGCCTGGTAACCCAGCTTGACTGCGGAGTAGCCATCTTTGCCCTGCTGGCTCTTCTTCTCCAGCACTACACACGGGCCGGCTTCCAGTACGGTGACTGGGACAACGGTCCCGTCAGCCGCAAAGATCTGGGTCATGCCAACCTTCTTGCCCAACAACGCTTTTACGTTTCTCATTTCGAACTCCTACTGTGCAACGACGCCCTTCACGCAGAAGGGTTAGCGATCATTACCAGACATCACGGTCTCAGTCAATTGTTTTTTTGTTCGCTGTGACTTGTCTCCTACCTGCATGCAGAAGAGGCCGCTGAGCCCTCGTCCCAGATGCTGTCGTAGTATGCCGAGAGAGTGGAGATGGCAGCCGGTGCATCAGTCACGGCGCCGACTTCCTGGTAGAGTTGGAAGCCGCCGTGGCCCCAGTTGTTGGAGCCCACGATGGCTGTGCCATCAACCAGTAGCAGCTTGGCGTGGGAGATGGTGTCAATGGGGTCAAACCGAACCGGAATGCATGCCGCCCCGTAGTGGTCGGCCACCTTCTGATTGAGTTCGTTGAGCGTGTCATTGTAGTCCGAGGCTTCCAGGAGGATGCGGACTTTGACGCCACGCTTGTGGGCCTCAACGATGAGCGCGGTGAGTTTGTGGACGTCACTGTCGGGATACTTGGGGTTGAGATTGTAGCCATAGACCAGCAGGTCGATGCGCTCCTTCGCCCCTTCTAGGAGGGGGGTGGCTGCCGCCACGTAGTCGCCGCTCTTGAGGGTCTTCACCAGGCCGATGGCGGTATCGCTAACCGCCGTCAGGACGGGTGTCTTCTCCGGGTCGTTCCACAGGGAGTCAGCATAATCATGGAAGAAACTCCCGGCGGCGGGGAGATCGATGTAGAGGTTGGTCTCGTTGTTGTAGCGGATAGACATGTAGGAGAAGTTGGTGGAGCCAAAGAGCGCCCGGCGGCGATCGGCAACTACGAGCTTGGCATGAGTATAGCGCTTGTCAGTGTCGACCTTGGCCTTGATGCCCGCCGCAGTCAGCTCTTTGACTCGAACCAGGTTATCTTCGAGATCGCCTTCCATCAGCATCTGCACGTCAACTCCCCTTTGGGCAGCGTCCTTGAGGGCGTCGACGATCTTGTCCACGGTAGAATCGTCATTGCATGAGAAATGGACGATGCGAAGGGTGGACTCGGCACTTTCGATGAGCGCCAGCACGCGGGCTTCATAGGCGGTGTTGACCACCGGTTCGAGGAGTCCTGTCTCTGGTGCCGATGGCAGGTCTAGCGAGCTTCGATCATCGGCCCCTGAGTTGCGGTCGTCGGCTCCTGAGTTGCGGTCCGTGGGAGTTCTTGTCCCGGCATCGGGAGAGACCGATCCGCGGTTGCCGGCGGTACAACATGAGCAAAGAAAGAGCATTGCTACAAGGGACTGAAGCCATTTCATCAGGGGTTACTCCTGCCGGTTTAGATTGCTCCTGGTGGAGCTGGGGGGAGACTGCAGCGGGGGCTCAGATACAGTTGCCGTCGCAGGAGAACAACTCGACGAGAACCTGGACATAGCCGGTATTACCCACCAGCACTGCCTCCTGAGTCCCAACGTACACCCGTTCTCCTTCTGGGGAAAGACCAAAAAGGAAGAGGTCGACTTCACCTGGGGGGACGTCGGAAATCACGATCCAGCCGCTCTCGAAGGGTGCGGGAAGATCCTCGGGGTCGGCGTAGCCCGGTTCGCAGGGGAAGACCCCGGCGAAGATCTCCACCACGGTACCGGACTGACTCAGATTGACCTCGATGGTCTGAACATTGTTGAAGGAGCAGAGGTTGCTCTTGTCTTTGGGGAAGGACCATTGCAGCAGCAGCGTACCCTTCTTGGCCTTGAGTTTGACGGGGCCATCGGGGGTGGAGGGAGTTTCCCCCTCCTTCACCGCCATCTTCTCGGCGGATCCTTCGTAGATGGGCACATCATCCTGGTTGAAGCCCTTGACGACCACGTCGTAGACTGCCACCGGTACATCCTCAAAGAGGACGCTGCCATCAGTGCAGCGGGTTGCCTCAGAGAAGACGGTGGTTCCGTCCTGGAGAAGGTCCACGCGGACATCTGTCAGACCCGCAGCCTTGCAGGTGGATCCTTCTACCTGCCAGCTTACCTGAACTCGCCCCGGCCCCTGTGAGTCACTGAAGCACCCTTGCAGTCCCGCGAACATGATCACTGTGCCCAGCATCCAAACGAAATTGTATTTCATGGAAGAACCTCCTGCGTTCACGTCACGTGAGCCTGTCAAGGGACGGTTGCGTGCGGTCTTTATTCTGTGAAACAGGTAGGGATTATTGACCCGCTCGCAAAGCACGATAAGATCATACGAGAGCAATGGGTGAGCGTCAAATTATGACCAGTCATAAATACGAGCGGTGCCAGCGGCGCCAACGCCAGGCGGGACAGGGGGTGAGCCTGCTAATGGCCTTGCTGCTGCTGGGCTGTGGCGTTGAGATGCGCCGTCCCGACATGGGCTACTACTTCAGCCATCCGCTGCTCAACGAGCGGTGGCTCGACCAGGAGTCAGGGAAGGCGCGAGTGGCCACCGCCAGGAAAGGGAAGAAGGCCAGCAAGAAGGCCAGCAAGAAGGCCAGCAAGAAGGCCAGCAAGAAGG
>CALGBT010000708.1 GCA_937884235.1 uncultured Pseudomonadota bacterium | reverse complement strand
CCACGGAGAGGAGCATGTCGAGTTCGCGCCGAGCTGGTTCAGGGGCCAACTCCCGGGCCATCTGGAGCAACACGTCGGTGGTCTTGCCCATGGCAGAGACGACGACAACGACGCCATTGCCGGCCTCAGCGCAGTCGGATACCTGCCTGGCAACCTGCCTAATGCGGTCGATGTCGGCAACAGAGCTGCCGCCGTATTTGTGCACGATTACCGGTTTCATTGGCTCCTCATGCGGGCGTGTTCCGGGTTTCTACTTAACCTGTTTGTGGCTAGAATGTAAAGCGGTTTCTCCCCAGCGAAGAGCCCATTTCCCCCGCCGGTAACGCAAGGCGTTGTAGACCCGCACGACGTTCCAACCAGCCACCCCGGCGGTGATGCCGGGCAAGCCCCGGCCTAGTCGACGCGGTGCGTTGGATTCCCTTTGACAAGGGTATAGCCCGTTGGTAGATTGTCGCCGTTGGGTTGCCCGATGTGGCAACGGAGGGAACCAGAGTCGAAACTGTTTGCAACGCACCAAGGAGGGTATCGTGAAGATCATGGTCACTGCCAAGCGGGTCACCGACCCGGACGCCCGCATTCGCCTGAAAAGCGACCTCAGCGGCATCGATTCGGAGGGTGTGGAGTACAAGCTGAACCCCTTTTGTGAAAACGCTATCGAGGAAGCTCTGCGCTTGAAAGCGAAGCACGACGGGGAAATTGTCGCCGTTTCTATCGGCGGGGCCGAAGCCACCACGGAGATGCGACGGGCGTTGGCCATGGGCTGCGACCGCGGCATTCTCGTGGATGGTGCGGATGATGCGCTGGATGCGGACCTGGTGGCCCGAACCATTGCCAAGCTCTACGAAAAGGAGCAGCCGGATCTGATCATCTTCGGTAAGCAAGCTGTGGATGGCGACTCCAATCAGGCGGCGCAGCTCTGCGCCGAATACCTGGGGCTGGGTCAGGCCACCTTCGCGGCCCACCCGAATGGTTCTGCGGGGATGACCGGTGGAGAGCCGGGCTTGGCCGTGGCAGACGGCAAAGTCACCGCGATGCGGGAAGTGGATGGTGGAGTTGAAGTTGTTGAGGTAGCTATGCCTGCGGTGGTCTCAGCCGACCTCCGCCTCAACGAACCTCGCTTACCGACCCTTCCCAATATTATGAAGGCGAAGCGCAAGCCGCTGGAGCAGCTCTCCATGGCCGACCTCGGAGTCGATGTCGCGTTGAAGGTCAAGACTATTGCCTTCAGCAACCCGCCGGAGCGCAAAGCCGGGGTTCGGGTAGCTGATGTCGATGAACTTCTCAACAAGCTGGTCAACGAAGCCAAGGTGCTCTAGAGGGGGACGCTATGAGTGATATTCTGGTTGTAGCAGAACATGCGGCTGGCTCCCTGAAGAAGGGTACACTGCACGTCATCGATTTCGCCCGTCAGGCTGCTGCTAAGCTCGGCGGAGGTTTTGACCTGGTGGTCGTAGGGCCACAGGCAGCCGCGGTGGCCGCACAGGCTGGCGGCTACGGTGCCGGGAAGGTTTACACCGTGGAAGGACCGGCCTTTGAGCAGTACACGGCCCCGGCCTACGCTCATGCAATTGCCGAAGTGGCTGCCCATGCCGGGGCCAAGGTCATTGCCGGGGCCTCGTCTTCACTGGGCAAGGATTGCCTACCGCGAGTCGCCGTCAAGCTCGGGGCCGGCATGGCCAGCGACGTCGTTGGCATCGGCTCTGGGAATGGCCTCACTTACTTGCGGCCGATGTGGGCCGGAAACGTCGTTGGCGAAGTGGAGATCACCACTGCCATCCACGTCTTGACCGTCCGCACTGCGGAGTTCGACACGGTGGAAGCCAGCGGCGGTGCCTCGCCGGTAGAAGCTGTTGCCTCGACCTTCGACCAGGCCACCTTGAAACAGCGTGTCGTTGAATTCCGTCCCACGGTATCGGCTCGACCGGACCTGTCAGAGGCTGCCTTCGTGGTTGCCGGCGGTCGCGGCGTGAAGTCCAAGGAGAACTTCTCCCTGATCAACGACCTGGCTGATGCCCTTGGTGCCGCCGTCGGCGCGACCCGTGCTGCGGTTGATGCCGAGTTCATTGAGAATGACTACCAGATCGGTCAAACCGGCAAGATTATTGCCCCTGATCTGTACATCGGCCTGGGCATCTCCGGAGCCATCCAGCACCTGGCAGGAATGAAGGCCTCCAAGGTCATCGTTGCGGTGAACAAGGACGAAGAGGCCCCGATCTTCACCGTGGCCGACTACGGTCTGGTGGCCGACCTCTTCAAAGTCGCTCCGGAACTCACCGAGAAATTGCGAAAACTCAAGTCCCAGTAAAGACCCCTCGGAAGGAATCATGAGCTCGTTTCGCATGCCGGATCCTCTGCCCTTGGTCAGCTTCGATGGAACGACTCTGGCCACCTTTGAACTTGGCCGTGCCGATGGTCCCGTTCTCTTCTTGATCAACGGCTTGGGCGGCAACCTGGGGGCTTGGAGATTCCTCATCGATTACTATCGCGATCAGTTCCGTATTGTCAGCTTTGACTACCGTGGCATGTACCAGTCGGAGTTGGCGAAGAACGGGGACTATTCCATGGCGACCCATACCCGGGACGCGGTTGCAGTGATGGACCACTACGGCATCGAGGATGCGGTGGTAATGGGCTGGAGTATGGGTGTCCAGGTGGTACTGGAGGTCTATCGAGCGGTCCCCGAGCGCATCCGTGGATTGATCTTAACCAACGGTGCATTTGGACGACCGCTGGATATTTTCCCCGGGCTCAAACCGGTGGCCAGGGCAACCATGGGCGCATTGGCGCGGGTGGCCCCTACTCTTCGCCCCCTGGCCCGCCCCTTCCTCAAGACGACCCTGCCCCTCAAGGTGCTCAAGGCCGTTGGCTTCCTTTCCCGCCACCTTGACGAAGACGTCTTCCTGGACCTGGCAAAGGACTTCGCCGAATTGAACTTCGAAGCCTATCGGGACTGCGTCGATGCGCTGGTCAACCACAGTGCCGAGGACATCCTTGAGAGGATCACCGTCCCGGCCCTGATCCTTGCTGGTGGCCGAGACCTCTTCACTCCGGCGGCGTTCTCCCGAACCATGGCCCAGCGCATTCCCAAAGCGCGCCTGGTCAATATCGCTGATGCCAGCCACTACGCCGCAGTGGAATACCCGGGGGTGATTATTTCACACATGGAGCGCTTCTTCCTGGACTACCTCCCGCAGTTGTAGCGCTTGCTGCAAGGCTGGAAGCACAAACAGCATTGCACCCATGTGCCGCTGCTGCTACCATCGGGCTGCTCTTGTGAAAAGAGCTGTATCACTGTCAATGGTCCAGAGGAGAGAATCATGGAATATGTCTGCATCGTCTGCAACTACGTGTACGACCCTGCCTTGGGTGATCCTGAATCCGGCATCGAACCCGGCACTGCTTTCAAAGACCTTCCGGAGGATTGGGTCTGCCCCGAATGCGGCGTTGGCTTAGACCAATTTGAGCCCTACGAAGACTAGTGCCGACTGAGCTCGGCCTCCGCATTGACGTTGACACTTACGTCGGTGCCATAAAGGGACTCCCCCATCTGCTGTCCAGATTGCGCGCCGAGCGATGCCAGGCATCAATCTTCATGCCTGGCGGGCCCGACCGGACCGGGCAGGCGATGCAGCGAATCCTGACCCAACGCGGTTATCTGGCCAAGCTAGTGCGGACGGGTGCGTTGCGCACTTACGGACCTTCGGCACTTGCCACGGCCCTGTTCTACCGCAACCGCTCCATCGTGGACGCGGTCAAGCCATTGCTCCAGGCCCAGGTCGATGGCCATGAGTTTGTGGCGCATGGATTCACTCACACAGTCTGGCACAATGAACTCCACTCCATGGATGCCCAGACCGTCAGTGGCCACGTGCAGGCATCGGTTGACGCCCTGGCCAGGGCGATTGGCAGACAGCCGGTGGGATTCGGCGGACCGGGCTGGCAAGGGAATTTTGCCAGTCTTCACGCCCTGGACCGCCAGCAACTGCGGCTGGGAGCAGATACCCGCGGCAGTTGTCCTTTTCTCCCAGTAATGCACGGCTATCGCTTCAAGACGCCGCAGGTACCAACGACATTGCCCTCCCTCGACGAGTTCAGCCAGGGGCTGCCGCCAACCCGTCGGGACATCCAGGCCCTCTTCGAATTGATCATGCATCAGCGGTTTCCAGTGTACGCGGCCCACGCCGAGTTGGAGGGCCGCGGCCATCAAGCATTCTTTGATGAACTGCTGGCCTTCTGCTGGCGGGAGAAGATTCGGGTGGTGCCCATGACGTCCGTCTTGCAGTCGGCCCTTGCAGTGGGACTGCCCAGTTGCGAGGTAATTCAAGCCCCGGTGGCCAACCGCCCCGGATTGGTTGCCACGCAAGGGGCCGAGGTCTAGCGGATAGCTGGCGTCGCGGTTGGATTGCCAGACGCCGCTCCGGTCACCTGATAGTCAAGCAGTGCCAGTGCGTGAGTACCGGTGCCCACCAGCATCGACCGTCCCCGGGGCAGACTTACACCCGGCTCCAGTACAATTTCCGCCCGCAGGGTGGCCCACCAGATAACCACCCGCTCCTCGCCCAGGTCCGCAAAAGCCCCGGGATAGGGACGAGTCAGGGCCCGCACCAGGCAATGGATGCGGGAGGCCGACCAGGACCAGTCTATTCGTCCATCGGCCGGAGTTCGACGGCCGAACATGCTGCCTTTGCCCTGGGCTGTCGGGGTGAGCGTTCCCGTCAGAAACCCCGGCAGACAATGGCGCAACAAGTTGCCGCCCTCCCGCCGCACGTTGAGCAGCACGTCAAAGGCTGTGTCCTCCACACCGATGGGAAAGCGAGTCACTCCCAGCAGCGGCCCCCGGTCGGCTCGGGCAGTCATTTGGTGCAGCGAGACTCCGCCCTGAACTTCGCCTCTCAGCACCATCCAGTTGACGGGTGCGCGGCCGCGATAGTGGGGCAGTGGCGACCCGTGGAGATTCACTCCCCCGAGCCTGGCACAGGCCAGCAGAGCGGCGGGCAGGAGCTCCCGGCAATAGGCACTGACGATGAGATCGGGAGCTGCTGCGGCCACGATGGCGACAGTCTCTGGGGCATCGAACTTCGCATCGACGAAACAGGGAATGGCGTACCTTCTGGCCTCCTCGGCCAGCCCCACCTGCCAATCCCCGGGGGTCGGGGCATGGGCAAACACCGCCGTCACCTCGTAGCCCATGCCAATCAAGACGGCAAGCGCCTCCTGACCGACAATTCCGTGGCCGAACAAGACGATGCGAGGCACTTCCCGGGCACCGGCGCTCATGGGTTCTCATCCTCATAGACAGCGGCAACCCGAGGCTGCGCTGCGTGCAGCCTCTGTGGCACCAGTTCGACGGCAACCGTGCGCAGGAAGAGACGGGCCAGTCGCGTCAGGTCGTAGCGACTTGCCCCGGCCTCCCGGGCGAAGTGTTCGGCCTCGAATTCCTCATAGGAGCGGGCGTGGCGGTTGAGCTGCGTCGGGAGGTAGAGGGCCGGCTCACCGGTGGCCAACCAGGCATTCACAACATGTCGCCGCCAGCCCCTGAGCATGCAACCCGGATCGGCCATGGTGTGGCGGACGCCAAGCAGGCGCAGCGAGTGGGCAAAGAGAGCCGAGGCTACTGCTCGGTGGCGGGCATCCCGGCGGCCGCGCCGGGTCGTCCCCACGGCATCCACCCCGGCATCCAACCGGCGGACGATTTCGGGCAGCGCTTCCGGCGGATTCTGCAGATCGGCATCAATGGTCAGGATGGTGGCCCCACGCGCATACCGCAAACCGACCCCAATGGCAGCGTGCTGGCCGACTCCGTGCGCCAACTCGATAATGCGCAATGGCACCTGCCCAGTTGGCAGAGCCAGCAGCACGGCCAAGGAATTGTCGGTGCAGCCGTCAAGCACCACCAGCAACTCGCAATGGCGGCGGGACGCAAGAAACGCACCCCGTATCCGACCCACGAGGGCAGGCAGGTTGTCCGCTTCATCAAGTACCGGCACAACGACGGAAACCAGTTGACCGGAAAGCTCGGTGGAAATTGTGTTCAACATGCCTCCAGGCCAGATTCGACTCCACTCTACGGGCAATGCCCGGGGGCGACAAGCAAAAACCTGGAATAGTCCGGGGCGACAACACCTTGAGTTTTCGGCGACACCAGCTATACTAGCGCCACGGACTACTGACATGACGTTGGGAGGCAGGATGACACAGGCAAAGACAGACGACAAGAACGACGCAAAGCAAGAAGCACCACCGGCCAAGACTGACATTGGCACTCTTGTGATCGTAGCTGCGCTGGCCCTTATCATCGGGATCGGAACCGGTGCGTTTCTGGCTGGCGAGACAGATTCTCCAACAGGGCCTGACATGGCGGGAGGAGGTGGCGGTGGTCCCGGCGCTCCCATGAACATGAACATGGACCCCGGTGCGCTCCAAGGCAACATCTCCCCCATGGCTGCTGTCGACCATCTGCTGCAGGAGAGATTCCTGGAGGTCGCCGCCATCGAAAGACTGGCGATCCGGGCAGAAATGCGTCTGGATGGAGCCACCTCCAAGGCTGGTGCACCGGCTGCGGCCGTGCCAGCAAGCAAGCCTGCGGTGGCGCCCACACGGCAGCGACCGCCGGTGTTGCCCGAAGTTGCGGACGCAGCAGTGGCGAAACCCACCGTCGTCCCGACGCCCGCCCCGGCAGCCGACGCCGTTGAGCTAACCTCCGTGGTGGCCCTGGCGCGGGCCGGCAAATACACGACCAAGCTCGGCCCATCCCCGGCGATTGGCCCCGACAGTGCTCCGGTCAAGGTCTTTGTCATCTCTGACTTCCAGTGCCCGGTATGCCGCCGAGCAGCCAACGGCGGCCACGAGCTCTTTGACCAATTCGGCAAGGACGTCCAATGGGTCTTCTGGCAGAACCCCTTGGACATGCACCAGAAGGCAATGCCTACTGCGAAAGCCTCCATGGCCGCATTCCGCCAGGGCAAATTCTGGCAATATCACGACAAGCTCTTCCAGAATCAGCGGGCCTCCGACCCCGCCGACCTCGACCGCTATGCTCAGGAGTTGGGCCTCGACATGGTGCAATTCAAGAAGGACGTGGAAGACCCGGCGCTGGAGGCGAAGATCCGTTCTGACCAGGCCGCGGCTGAGAACATTGGTGCCCGTGGCACGCCGGCATTCCTGATCAACGGACGCCTCCAGGTAGGTTGGGGGTCGGCCGCCGGCATCGGCAGCATGATCACTCGGGAGCAGGCCGAGATGAAGGTCCTTCTCGATTCCGGGAGTTCCCTGGCTGATGCCCTGAAGAAGAGGGCAGAAGCCAACGCCAAACAGCCTGAGGAAGCCTTGGTTTTCACCGACCATTTCTTGGAAGGGAAACCAGCAGTGCGTAAGGTTGAAGAGAAAAAGGCCGACTGAGCAACCCTCGTCTGGTATCCCGAGCGGAGTCAAACCCGTGGCAAAAGACCACAATCAGTCCGAGGCGGCGAAGGGCAACAGCCGGCTCCCCGCCACCATTAAGAAGTCCGGTCTCCCGGCCAGGCGCAAGCCGGCTGGGCCCCCGACCCGGAAGCCGGCCTTCGAGCAGTATATCGACGAGATCATGCGAGTCCCCCTCCTCTCACGGGAGGAGGAGCAGGAGTTGGCACTGCTCTATCGCGACGGCGGCGACGACGAAGCCGGCAAACGGCTGGTGGAAGCCAACCTGCGCTTCGTGGTGAAGATGGCCTACAGTTACAAGCACTACAACGTCAAGCTCATTGACCTCGTCCAGGAAGGCAATATCGGTTTGATGAAAGCGGTGGAGAAGTTCAACCCCGATCGCGGCTATCGGCTGATTTCCTATGCCGTGTGGTGGATCAAGGCGTACATGCAGAACTACATCATTCGTTCCTGGAGCATGGTGAAACTGGGAACGACTCAGATGCAGCGCCAGCTCTTCTTCCGCAGCCAGACGGAGAATGATTCCCAGGAAGAGGAGGCGGTGGCCGAAACCATTGGCGAAGAGCTTGTGGACAAAGACGGAGCGGTTTTTGTGCCGGCGCAGGCAAAGCGCAAGAAGGCCAGCCGGGAGTTGCATGTCGCGGCTCGGGATTTCTCCCTTGATGCCGTGATCGACGCTGAGAGTCAACTTACCTACCTTGACTTGCTACCCTCCGATGCGCCGCAACAGGAAGAGGAACTGGGCCGCCACGAGGTCATGGACGAGGTGACAAACCGCATCAACAGCTTCATCGAAGAGTTGCCAGAAAAGGAACTGTTCATTGTGCAGAATCGCTTGCTCACTGATGAGCCTCTGACTTTGCAGGATATCGGCGAGAAATTCGGCGTCTCCAGAGAGCGCATCCGCCAGATCGAAAGCGGACTTAAGGAGCGGTTGAAGAAGAATCTCTCAGATATCGAAGGAATCACTGAAATGGTGTAACCGAGGAACCTCGTTTCCCGGTTCGGAAGGTTGGGAATAAGTTCCAGATAGTGTTGTTTTTAGCCACTGAGATGCCACGTAGGAGGCCATGCTATGGATGACATCAGAATAATGAACGAGCTGGTTCGCTCGGAAAGCCAATTTGTCGACCGCCTACTCGCCGAAGTTGGCAAGGTTGTGGTGGGGCAGCGCGACATGTTGGAACGCATCCTAATCGGGATGCTTACTGGAAGCCACATTCTTCTCGAGGGAGTCCCGGGACTCGCCAAGACACTCACAATCAAGTCCTTTG
>CALGBT010000707.1 GCA_937884235.1 uncultured Pseudomonadota bacterium | reverse complement strand
GTTGTCATCGTCGCAGTCCCTTTTGTCGGCCAGGCACAGCCCCAGGTCGCAGGCGTCATCGACGGTGCAGGGGTCCCCGTCGTCACATTCAATATCGCTCAGGTCAGTCGCACCACATCCAGACTCACCCAGGCAGGCATCCTCTGTGCATTCGTTTCCGTCATCGCACGCGATGGTATCCACCGTGCCATCACAGTCGTCGTCCAGGCCGTTGCAGAGGTCTTCCGCAGGCACTGTGGCATCACACTCAGTGAGACCTTCGCCAGCACAGAAGCGTTCCCCGGTGCAGGTGCCAAACTCATTGGTGACGGAACAGGTGGTCATTCCCCCGGCGGCCGCCTCTGCACTCGGGCACGCACACTGCTCCCCTTCGAAAACGCAGGCGAGGACCGTGTCCCCGGACGAATTCGCCCCTTCCACACAACTGTAGCCAGCCGCGCAGGCAGCGTCAGCAGAGCAAGCCGAACCACAGAAATTGCCGGACTCGCCATAGGAGATGCAGTGCCCCGCTACGTCTCCTTGGGCACAATCCTCGGTTTGCACGCACGGGAGGCAATTGGCCCCGTACGGTGGCAAGCACTCCCCGGGCAAGCACTCTGGCGCAACATCTTCCTCAGTCTTGCTCTCAGTGCCGCCATCGCCAACGACATCCCAGGTGACTGGGGCATCCCCAGCCGCAGTTTCGTAGACATCCTGGGCCACATCTCCGGGGGTCGACGACCCGCCTGCACAGCCCCACGTCAAGACCACCATCAGTACCATTGCGATTCGCTTCATTGGAACCTTTCCTTGCCTGTCAGCGCCAGTCCCGGCGGTCGTCATGCCCCTGCCCTGCCCGGTGACCGATGACGTTTCCATCTGTTCGTTGGTCCAGAGTCCTGGAATCAACCGGCGCCAATGTTATCGGAGCGGGCGCACATACGCAAGGATTGCTGAGGATCGTCGGGAGGTTGACGATGGCGGGCGCCCCCGTGCCAGGCCCACGGGACCTACTCGACCTCAATGCGGGGGGTACCTTCGAGGTCGACTTCGACGACGTCGCCGGCACGGATCTTCTTGCCTCTCTGCAGGGCGACCTCACCGTTGACCTTCACCAATTCGTCAAGAATGAACATCTTCGCCATGCCACCGGAAGGGGCGATGCCGACAACCTTCAACAAGGCGTCCAATTTGATGAAATCGCCTCGTAGCTTGAACTTTTCCAACTTTCCCCCTAGCGCGTCAATTGCCGATACCGCTGCGGTCGATCCGCATCGGGACCGAGACGCCGCCGGCGGTCCTCCTCATAGGCTGAGTAGTCCCCTTCGCACCAGACGGGGCCATCTGCCTCAAAGCCAATAATATGGGTGGCCACCCGGTCGAGGAACCAGCGGTCGTGGCTGATGATGAGGGCACACCCGGCAAAATTCACCAGGGCATCTTCCAGGGCCCGCATGGTGTTGATGTCAAGGTCGTTGGTCGGTTCGTCGAGGAGGATCACATTGGCCCCCGAACGCAAGATGCGCGCCAGATGAACCCGGTTACGCTCCCCACCAGAGAGGTGCTCCACCGACTTCTGTTGGTCCTGACCGCCGAAGTTGAAACGACCGACATAGGCTCGGGAGTTCATCTTCGTGCGGCCCAATTCTATGATTTCCGCCCCACCAGTAATGGCTTCCCAAACCGACACGTCCTCTTTGAGGGTCGAGCGAGACTGGTCGGCGTGCGCCAGTTTAACGGTTTCGCCGATGCGCAGTTCTCCCGTATCGGGCTTCTCCTCCCCCACCAACATCTTGAAAAGGGTTGACTTGCCGGCACCGTTGGGCCCCACCAAACCGACAATGGCGCCCGGTTGCACAATAAAGCTGAGGTCGCTGAAAATCAGCCTGTCAAAGGACTTTGAGAGCCCTTCAGCCTGAATCACGTTGTCCCCCAACCGCGGTCCCGGCGGGATGTAGATTTGCAGTTCTCCCTGTAGCTTCTCCACTTCCTGGGAAGCGAGGGCATCAAACGCATTGATTCTCGCTTTACCCTTGGCCCGGCGTCCCTTTGGCGACAGCTTGATCCACTCCAATTCCCTTTCCAGGGTCTTGCGCCGCTCCGATTCGGCCCGCTCTTCCTGCGCCAGACGCTTCGCCTTTTGCTCCAGCCATGAGGAGTAGTTGCCCTCCCAGGGAATGCCGTGGCCGCGGTCGAGCTCCAGGATCCAGCCGGCCACATTGTCCAGGAAATAGCGATCGTGGGTCACCGCAATGACCGTTCCCTCGTAGCGCTGCAGATGCTGCTCAAGCCACGCCACGGTAGTCGCATCGAGATGATTGGTCGGTTCGTCCAGCAGCAGGATGTCGGGCTTCTGCAGCAGCAAGCGGCAGAGGGCGACACGGCGCAACTCGCCTCCGGAGAGAACCGCGATAGATGCCTCGCCAGGCGGACAGGACAGCGCATCCATTGCCATCTGCAAACGAGAGTCGAGGTCCCAGGCATCGAGGGCGTCGAGGCGGTCCTGCACCTCTCCCTGACGGGCCAGGACTTTGTCCATGCGATCATCGTCCATGGGCTCGCCGAGGCTCATGGAGAGCTCCTCGAATTCCTTGAGCAGATCCACCGTATCCTGCACGCCCTCCTCGACAATCTCACGCACCGTCCTGGTGGGGTCGAGTTGCGGCTCCTGCTCCAGATAGCCGATGGAATAGCCCGGCGAGACCACGGTGTGGCCGACGATTTCGGTATCAAGCCCGGCCATGATTCGCAAGAGCGTGGACTTACCCGAGCCGTTGAGCCCCAAAACGCCAATCTTGGCCCCGTAAAAGTAGCCCAGATAGATGTCCTTGAGGACCTTCTTAGTGCCATGAACCTTGCCCACACCCACCATCGAATAGATAACTTTGTTCGGTTCGTTACTCATCAATCTCCCCGCTTGGTACGCAATGCTTAGTACAATGCACCTTATCAGCGAGGGGCCCGGCAATGTCAACGTCATTCACTCTGCAAGGGGCCAGCAGGTACTTCTCTACACGTCTCGCACGGCGCCGGACCTGACGCTGGAACCTTCCCCCTCGACCCGGGAAGATATTCGCGCTATTATGGCTTTGAACTCTGATCCCGAAGACGAGGGGGCGGCTCCCGATGGAAGGCAACACGTCCATGCGTGTTCTGGTCAACATCCTCGACGGATTGGTGCGCTCGGCCCGTTCCCGGATGCCAGCGACCCACGCCATTGCCGGGCGCGGTCACGCCATGTGGATGGAACGCCCCGAGGCTGAACTGGAGCTGTCAGCAACGGAGCTTTGCGCCAATGGCGAGACGCTATTGGTGGCCAGTGCGGACGAAGGGCGTTGGCTGTTGCCCGCTTTCATGGCCGGACTGCGACGGGTGAAGATGCTTGACTATGCAACCCCCGCCGACCTCCTGCGATTGGGTACCGAACTTTCGACGCTGGAGTCGACCATCGCCTCTATCGGCCGCTTTCGGGACTGGCTCTGGGCAGACGGGGCCGAGGGCTTCGAAGTCGCCATCGACGATAGCTTCTCAGACGACGCCGAAGCTGCGTTCCTCGATTTCGAGACGCAGAAACAACAGCTCCTGGCCACCCGCATGATGGCCGCTGAGACGCTCTGCGCAGACGGCGTCGGGGTGGCCTCCCGAGATCTCGACGCAGCGGCCCATCGGGAGGAATTTGAGGTTTCCCTGGAAGCATATTGCCACCGGATCGGCGAGGGGACGACAGAGGTAGGGCAACCAGAACTGGAGCGCTTGCGGGGGAGTTGCAATGAGAGCGTTGCCTGGGGGGACGGTCAGGTCTACCTTGCCCTGGCGTACCCTTCTCTGCAGGCGGCGCTACCGCCGGAAGTCCTTGCCGGGCGCATGGCGACCCTCGCCCGCCGCCGCGCCGATGCTAGATTCCTCGGACTGGTGGCAACCATCATCGAGCGGGGCGACAAAGCCGCCCAGGCATTGCTCGCCGCCCTCCACGCCGCTGACGTCGGCCAGGTTCTCTCTCGCGGCCTGCCGGCGGACGACGACGTTATCGGCGCTCTCTCACGGCTGGTTCGGCTGGGACGCAACGACCTGTGTGGGGCGCTCCTCGCGGGCCTCCTGGAGCGCTGCCACTCCGAGCGGGACTACGCCCGAGTAGTGGCCGCAGCAATTGCAGGCACCGGGTCTGAGGCGTTCTGCCGAGCTCTCGTTGAAGAGTGCCTCACCCCCGACGCGGCCTTCGTACTGGTGCGGTTGCTGGTGCATTTCAAAGCCCCACCCCATTGCATTGCGAAGGTGCTGCCGACTCTGCCCACCGCATCGGCGCTACGGTTTCTCGTGGAATTGCCGACTCCGCAGCTAATCCAGGTCACACCCGCTGCCGAAAAGCTCCTGGCCCTGGCCCCAACTGACGTGGCCGGAAAGGCCTTGGAGCAGCTGCTGGCGCGCAACGAGCGCCGTCTCACCGAGTTGGTGGGCCGGGTCTTCTTGACCACTACCAGTCGGTCCTGGAGCCGCCCGCTCATTGCCAGGGTCGTGGCGGCCCTAGCCAAAGACGGAATGGCAACCCAGTTTCTCGTCCCGCTAGTTCGCAACACCGACGAGCAAGAGGACGTCCGGATAATGGCTCTTAATCTTATGGATGGCGACCCCGTCGCCCAGGCTCAAGCCGTGCGCCGCTCGGTTCGTAGCGCTTTTGACGCCCCCGGAATCCGGGCTTGCATGCGCGCCAAACGAAGACGGCTGGGGGAAGACCACCATGGTTGAGCACACCACCGAAGGCTTTGACCCCATTGACGAAGTGAGCCGAGTGCGGGCAGTCATCACCGCCCTTCACCTGACCATGAAGACCGCTGGCTCGCACGGTCCCCAGCACCCGCTTACCTTGCAGGCCGGAGCGGAGACTGCTCAGGCCGTTGTTGCCGCGAGACCGCCTTTGGCCATCCAGTTCATCGGGCAGGCCACCTTCTGCGACCGCTCCCTCATCCCGCTGGATATCCAGGGCTTTCATCTCTCCCAGCAACTGGCGCGCGCCCTCCACGTCCTCGACCTGCACGAAATCGAGTTTGAGCCCGGATTCGATGCCCGGGGAGCCCTGGCGCTGGCAGAACTGCTAAACTGCCCGACAACGCAACGGGCCGGGGCTATCTGGGATGAGATTCCGCATCTGCACCTCAGCAGTCTGCCCGGTGCTCGAACCGGTCTCGACAAGGTCGATGTGGACGTCGAAGTACTGGCTGCAACCCACGTTTCCCTGGCCGTGGCCGCGGCGGATAGTCTAGCGGCCGAGCCTGCTGACACACCCTGGAACTGGCGCACCGGCATGGCCATCGTGCGCCGGTTGGACCGGGCGGCAGCGGCCACCGCCGCGGGGGCTCAATGTGCCCTGGAGCTGGTCCCGGGCGCCTGGTCGCCGGCCCGACGCGCCGTTAGCAGTGTCCTCCACGTGCTGCTGGCCCTAGCTGATATCGGTGCCTCCTCTGCCGCGGCTCGGGGAGCAGCCCACGCTGCCCTCGCGCTGACTGTGCGCGGGCTGACCCGGCGCGATGGCCTTACTGTCGGTGAGGCCGCCACGAAACTGCTTCCCGCCCTGCTGCAACGGCCGGCAACGCAAGGCGGAACCGTGGAACCGCACATCATACGTGTCTGCAGCCTCGTCAACCTGCTCTCCCCCGAGAGCGGCGAAGAGACCGTCAACGATCCGATTCTTCAGCTAGTCGCCCTCTGCTATGACCTGGAACTCAGGCGCTCACCGCAGGGCACCAATATCGACCTCTCCTTCCTGGACGTGCTGGCCTGGGCTATGCGAATTCCAGTCACATATGGTCCCTGGCCGGCTTTGCTCGCGCGGGCTGCTGGCCTGGTTCCGCCAGGCAGTCGCGTCCGCCTGGCCGACGGGGCCATTGGCATCGTTCTGGAGGCCGACGCCGCCGACCCGCTGCGGCCTACGGTGCTCGTTGGCGGGCAAGTTCGCCGAGCGCTGCACCCAGTCACTCTCCTTTCGGCAACAACCCTTGGAGGAAGGTAGATGGCGCTGGCCAAAGGCACGGTGGCGCTCGGCCGCTACGTGGTTGCCGACCTCCTGGGAGAAGGGGGCATGGGGCAGGTCTATCGCTGCCACCATGACCGCCTGGGGCTGCCCGTCGCCCTCAAGGTCCTCACCGACCGTTCTTCGCCTGGTATCGAGGCCCGCTTCGAACGCGAGGCCATGCTCATGGCCCGGGTCCGCCATCCCAACGTCGTCGGCATCCTGGACTACGGCTTCCTCGATGACGGCTGCCCCTGCATCGTCATGGAGTTGCTGGAGGGCGTGCCGCTGGACCAGGTGCTCAAGCAGCGGGGGGCATTGCCGTGGCAGTTGGCGGTGAAACTCCACGTCGGCGTTCTCGCAGGGCTGGGTGCACTCCATCAGGCGGGCGTGCTCCACCGCGACCTCAAGCCGGGGAACGTCCTGCTGGTCGGCCCCAGGCGTGACACGGTTAAACTCATCGACTTCGGTATCGCTCAACCCACCGGCGATGAGGCGGCCCGGCTTACCCGTACCGGCATGATCATCGGCACGCCGGCCTACATGGCGCCTGAGCAACTCCTCTGTGGCACCCTTGATGCCCGCACCGACCTCTATGCCTCCGGCCTCCTCCTTTGGGAGATGCTGGCCGGTGCCATGCCTTGCGGTGCCAATGACCTGCGGGCCGTGCTGCTGCGTTTGCAACAGCCCATGCCGGTGCCGCCAATCCCCGACGACCGACCCGCACCTCCGGCTGCGGTGCTGTCAGTCCTAGCGCAGACCCTCTGTGCCGACGTCGACCAACGCCCCGATTCTGCCCGCACCCTGGCGGAGAAGATCGTCGCCGCAGCTCAATCTGCACCGACGCAGCCGAAGCCTGCGCCCCGCCCCGCGCAACCAGCCACCGCGCAACCAGCCCCGCCCGAGCCCTCTCCACCCCGCCCCACGGCGGAGGAGATGGCCCGCACAATGGCTTTGCCAGTGCCGCCAGAGAGCGGCCAGTTCCAAATGGCGCAGACGATGATGGCCCCGTCCTCGGCAGATGTCTTGCTGTCAGATCTGGGTGGCGGCAGCGGCAACCTGGCCATTGGCGACCCTCGACCAACCGCGGCACCAGTTCTGCGCCGGTTCCTGGTGGCCGCTCGCCTGCCCTCGTCGGTGTTGGCCCGCAAGGAGCATCGCCAATGGCTGGCGACCCAGACTACAAGCATTGCTCGAGGATATGCTCTGGGTGCTTCTCTCTGGTTCGCACTGCAGTCCCGGCCTGGCGAAGAGTCCGCCGCCGCGGAGCAGGGCGAGACTCTGGCCGCAGCGATCCGGCAGCAATTCGGTGAGCTTGCCGTGGTGGCCGTTGAAATCGTGGACGAGCACTTCCAGCTTTCCCCAGCCGCCCTCACCGGGGCCAGCCCCATGCCCGAAGCACTCGCCAGATTGTTGGAGAAACTGTAGACCAGAGATTACCAGGAAATGACCACTTTGCCGTTCCCGGAATTGATTCCCTGCTCGTTGGCCTGCGACTGAACCCCGGGCCCGAAGAAGGAGGAGCCGCCACCAGATGAGCAGTGCGCGCCGCCGCCACCACCATAATAGCCGCCCCCGCCGCCGCCGCCGCAGGCGGCACAGGCGGCACCAGTGCCGCCTTTGCCCAACGTGCCATCCAGGCCAACGCAGCCGCTGTAGCAGAAGCCCCCGGCACCACCCGCTCCCTGGGTCCCGCCCTTGCCGGCGCAGGTGTCGTTGCAACCGCCCCCACTGGGGTTCCCG
>CALGBT010000706.1 GCA_937884235.1 uncultured Pseudomonadota bacterium | reverse complement strand
CCCAGAACTCGTGTGTTGCCTTGTGCACATCTGCTGGCAAACGAGAGCTTGAAGATCGTTGCTCATGGCAACGGTGGTCTCTTTCCCTTCATCTTTCCAGGGCCCGTTGTCAATATGTGCGGCGATGGTCTGACGGGAGCCGGTGCCCCAGCCCTTCTGGTGCAGGAGGGAGGCCACCTGAGCAAGGTGGTAGGACTGGACGACGAAAGGGCTGATCACTCCGACGTGATTACCTCGCAGCTGCTTCTCTCCCCCTTTGCTGCGACACTGCAGTTCAAACTCTCTGACGTTCAGGTAACTCGTCGAGTAGCGTTGCCAGTGGGCGGTCTGCCAGCAGTCATGACCGTGCAGCGCGTCACCAATCATGGCAAGGGGGTGCGCTGGATTTCCCTGCTGGAGGTCTGGTCCCTGGCCCCCCACATCGTAGGATTGGCCAACGGCGGACCCGGGTTCTTCAGCCGTCGTCTGTCGGCGGTCCTCGGCCGAGGCGATGAGGGGAACGGGTATTTTAAGGAAGCGTCGGTGGGGAGTCCCGTGCGTGTCGAAACCACCTTCCAGGTACGGCCAGAGTTCGCCTCGAAATCCCTGGCCCATTTGGGCAACTGGAAGATGCCGCAGATACAGTTTGCCGCGCTGACGCGCAACGTGAAAATGCACATCGGGAAGTTGCCGGACACTATTGTTGCCACTGCGGACCCTGCCGACGTCGGTGCAGGACATGCGGTTCTGCGCCGCGTCGTTGCCGAGTCTCGCTTCGAGGTACCGGCGGGCAAGAGCCTCTACGGAGCGCTGGTGACCTGGTTTGGCGACTGGGATGAGGCCAAGGACGGGCTGCGCCGGTTGTTGCCGGTACAGCATTTTGAGCAAAACGAGGCAGTGCTGTGGCGCAAGCGCGTCTGGCCGGGCCTTGTTGCACAGTCCTCCAGGGAACCGGAAAAGGAGGCCTTCGAGGGGCTCTGGTACGGTGGATGTGCCCTCGGGTCTCTGCAACAAGTGGCCGGCATGGGCACTTTTGCCCCCCCCCTTGGACACGGCACATTCGTCAATGGGATACGACACCATTGCGCTGGTCTCAGCATCGCCCTTGAGGCCCTGAGTTGGCTCGACTCCCGGCGCGTCCTGCGCATCCTCGAGGAGGCAGTGCCACGCCTTACGCAATCCTTGCAGGTCCCGGCTTCGGCGGACGGTCGGGTGGTTGAAGGAGCTGTTTGGCTGTTGGTGTCGCTGGCCAACTACTATGGGCTCCACGGAGTTCGACTTTCCGACTCTTTGCGCAAGAGCTTGCCCGAGGCGCTGGCGCAGTTGATTGCCCTGCTGCAGAGGGAGGAAAGCTATGGCAGTGCAGAGCTTCTGACCACAGCCACATGTGATCCCGATGCAGATCGTGCCCATGCTTTGCCGCAGGTTCCGGAACGGGAAGAGGGGGTCCTGGAGAGCGTCATCACAACTGCAGTTCTGGTGCGCGGCTGCGAGATGTTTGACCATTGCTTCAAGCAGGAGCTACCGGAGGTTTGCGCCGCACTTGCCTTGATCGCTGCCCGGCACCGAGGCGCACTGGAGGCGTTGATCCCGGAGCGCGATGTTGAGCCATGGCTGCTGCGAGGTCTCTTTGTCCCCGATCCAGAGGCGACTCTCGACCATTTGGTGGCGCTGCTTTGGATGGGGCTGCCCGCGGGGCTGGCGGACCCAATCTGGGCTCAGATAGAGGCCGGGGCGAGGCTGGAGCGGAGGGCTTCAATTCTGTGGGCGCCCCGGCTCTTTGGCGAGGCTGTGTGGCGGGACCAGAGAGTGGCTGCCCACTATCTGGCCGAGCGCCGGCTCATGGTGCGTGGCCGGTGGCCATGTCCGGACTGGCATTCGCTATTCGACCCCGTCAGTCGGGAACTGCATCTGGCTTCTGCCAGGGGGACCCTCATCTGGCCGGAGCGCAGCCACGCTACAGCCACGATACTCCACTACCTGGCTTTCTTTGGCATTGAAGTTTCCTCTCGGGGACTTGTCTGCCGCACGCCGGAGTCGCTAGACCTCGCCCGTTTGCAGTTGCCGGTGCTGGAACTGCGCTCCGGAGCCAGAACCTACACCGGAGAGTGGTGCGGAGATGGAGAATCTGTCAAGCTCACGGTGGAGTTCCGGAACCCGGAGAGAACCGAGGAAATCGAATTGAAGAAAGGAGAGCCATGGAGCATCGACAAAGTTCATTCCTAGCAGGTCTGGTCTCAAGCTTGCTCATCTGCTCGTCGGTGTATGCCGATACGTCCAAAGAGGCGGCAACCGGTGTTGAGTTCGCCACGGTCGTTTCCGATGGCCTCGTGCTGCTAGGTGTTGGGGTGCGAAAGAAGCTCGTGTTCAATGTCTACGCGGCGGCTCTCTACGTCGATGCCGATGAGTTGAGAGAGGCTGTCGGCGACAAGGGCATAGAGGGCGTCAATCAGGTGGTACATACCAGTGGTATCAGGCGCCGGATGATTCTGCATTTCGTGCGGGATGTGCCAGCGGACAAAATCAGGGCGGCCTTCCGCAACTCCCTGGAATCCAACATGTCAGCGAAGGACTATGCCGCAGAGGCCGCGCGCATCGACACGTTCCTTGCATCCTGCACCGATGTCAAAGCGGGGGAGCTCTTCGAATTTGAGAGCAAGGGCGATTTCGTCAGGGTAACGTTGCGGGGACAAACCATCTTCAAGGCGGGCAGCCGCCGCCTGATGCGGGGCATGTGGGGCAGCTACTTCGGGAAGCGCCCCATTAACGAGGCCTTGCGCAAGGCACTGCTCCAGCGCAGCAGTGAGGTGCTGGGAGCACAGTAGTCTAAGACTTGCCGTACCGTTTCAGTTTGTTGTAGAGGGTGCGACGGTCGATGCCCAGTTCTGTGGCGGTTCGCTTCTTGTTGCCCTGGTTACGAGAGAGGGTGGCGAGGATGACGTCTCTTTCAATCTCTTCCAGCGTTCGTCCCTCATAGAAGGTCGGGTCGTTCATTTCGGCGAGGACGTTCTCAGGGCGCACCAGCGCTTCGAAGTCAGCTGGTCCGAGCAATTCACCTTCGGCGAACAGACACGCGCTTTTCAGCACAGTCTCCAGCTCCCGAATATTCCCCGGCCATGGATATTTGCGCAAGGCCATCAGACCAGCAGGTGCGACTCCCTTGACCGTGGATATCCCTTGCCGTCGATTGTCATCAAGGAAGTGCTGCACCAAGGCTGGCAGATCCTCTTTGCGACGCCGCAGTGCGGGGACTTCGATAGTCACTATGTTGAGCCTGTAATAGAGGTCTTCGCGAAAGGCACCGGAGGCGATGCGCTCCTCAAGATTGCGGTTGGTTGCTGCCAGTATGCGGACGTCGACCTTGCTCATCTCGACGCTGCCCACCGGCTGTACTTCGCCGTACTGCAAGGCCCGGAGCAGCTTTCCCTGCATCTCAAGCGGCATGTCACCAACCTCGTCCAGCAAGAGTGTGCCGGTGTGCGCCACTTCAAAGAGCCCCTTCTTGTCCCGCAATGCCCCGGTAAAGGAACCCTTGACGTGACCAAACAACTCACTCTCGATGAGGTTCGAGGGAATAGAACTGCAGTTGATGGCCACAAAGGGCTTGTCTGCCCGCCGCCCTTGCTCGAAAATCCCCCTGGCCACAAGTTCCTTGCCAGTGCCAGATTCCCCCGTAATCAGAACAGTAATGTCGTTGTTGAGTACGCGGCGCATGATCGAGAAGACCGGTTGCATCGCCGAACTCTGGCCGACTATTCCCGGGAATCCAGCTTGCTCATTGACGTCTTCCACCGGAGCAGATGTAACGTTGGCCAAGGCGTCCAGTTCCTGGAGGTGATCACGCAGGCGAGATAACTCTTCCTCAGTGCGCTGCAGCGACGAATTGGCTTCGGCCAACTCTTGCTGACTCGCCTCCTCCCGAAAGAAGAGGGCCGCTAGTTCGGCGATGGTCTCAAGTCCCCGAGCATCATCACCGTCAAAGGCGGAGGGAATAAACCGGGAATCGACGTATAGTGCACCTACGCCCTCACCGTCATAGATAACAGGAACGCAAAGCACGGAGCGCAGTGCCAGCTCAAAGACCAGATCGCAATCGGCAAAGGCCTCATCATTGACGGCGTCATCAAGCAGCACCGTCTCTTCCTCAGCAATGGCATGCTCGGCGATGGCCATGGGGACGCGGGCCTCGCGGCCACGCAAGTTCTCGCCATCGAGGTTCCGCGCACAGGCGACGGCGAGTTTGGTGCCAGTCTTAAGTACCAGGAGTCCACGTTCAGCGCCCACCGACTCGACGCTAATGTCTACCAGGTCGTCGAAAAAGCTCTTGCGGTGACTGGCGCTCGCTAGACATCTGGCGAGCTTTCGGATGTGGTCCATTCGGCTATGCCCCGTCTTTGCATGAAGATTACCACAGCCTGATCCAAACTCCAGAACTCTTTGACTTCATCCGTGCCGCACGTAAACTGCCGTGGCTCACATGGGAGGTTTCATGTCACTCTGGAGCAAAGTCGCAACCGCAATTCTGCTTTGGCTTGCGGCGTGCAACTCCCCTTCTGCCGCCGACCTCGCAGCGTTTGCAGATGTTGCTGACGGCCGTACCGACGCGGCGTCCGGCATTGCCGACGAGGTGTTGGCCGTTGGTGCCGATGCACAGCGTGATGGCGAGGGCCTGGCGGAGGATGGACTTGATGGCAGGGGCGACCTGGAGGTTGGAGCAGCACCCTGTCAGGTCGATGGGGACTGCGTCGAACCGAGGCGCTGCGACTTGCTGCGCGGTATCTGTGTGGAGTGTCTTGACTACATCGATTGCGACGATGACAACGTCTGCACCTTTGACTTCTGCGGTGGCGACGGATTCTGCGTCAACAAGCCCGCCCAAGCTGAATGTGACGATCTTGACCCCTGCACCCTGGGGGACCATTGCGAAGATGGCGCCTGCGTATTTGACAGCGCCCTCGATTGTGATGATGGAAACTCCTGCACCAAAGACCTGTGTCAGGGAAGCGACTGCTATCACGGAAACCTTGAAGGGCCGTGTGACGATGGTGATCCCTGTTCCCTCAACGACTATTGCAAGGTCGGGTTCTGTACGGGTGGTGCTGGAAAGCTGCAATGTGGGGATCAGAATCCATGCACTATTGACACCTGCGTTCCCTTTGCAGGGTGCCAGTTTGAACCCTCCACCGGGGAGTGCGACGATGGCGACCTCTGCACCGGGTCCGACCATTGCTCAAACGGTCAGTGCGCCGGCCAACCGTTGGACTGCGACGACGGTGATGCGTGCACTCTGGACGGCTGCAGCGCGGGGCTGTGCACCCATGAAGGTCCCCCGGCAGATGCTTGCGAAGATAGCAGCCCCTGCACATTGGATAGCTGTGACCCGACCTCAGGACTCTGTATACATTCTCCGGTTGCGGGCAGTTGCGACGACGGGAACCTATGCACCAGCAATGACGGTTGCTCTGCCGGGAGTTGTGTTGGCAGTGCCAAGGATTGCGATGATGACAATGACTGCACCGTGGACGGGTGCGACCCGGACACCGGCATGTGTGGCCACCAGAACCTCGATGGCCCCTGCGATGATGGCAATCTTTGCACCCTGGGAGACACCTGTGCGGACGGTTTCTGCCAACCTGGCAGTGGTTTCCCTGATTGTGAGGATGGCAACGGCTGCACTGGGGCCACCTGCGATCCCAAAGTGGGGTGCATCAACGACGTCTTGCTGGGGTGGCCGTGCGATGATGGCGACGGCTGCACCGCGAATGATGTGTGCGTCATCCCGGCGACGTGCGTCGGGGAGCCAGTGGTCTGCCAGGACGATGACCCGTGCACCGCTGATTCCTGTGTTAAGGGGAGCGGCGAGTGTATCTTCGTAGTCGCCCCTGGAGCCACCTGCGACGACGGCAACATCTGCACCAAGAAAGACGTTTGTCAGGACGACGGGACGTGCGCTGGCGTGGCCAAGGTCTGTGATGACCTTGACCCCTGTACCACCGATTCGTGCGAGCCCGGAGTGGGCTGTGTCAACACGCCGCATGGCGGGCCATGCTAGCCTGCCACCGGTTCAAATTCATCCCAGCCAAATCGTTGGATGTAGTTGCGCCAGACGCCATCGCAAAGATAGGAGTAGCGGCACTCGGTGCAGCGTGGACGTCGCTCCTTCTGCGCCTGCTCCTGATGGTCACGGTGGCGTGGAGCGAGTTCATCAAGCGGCGCGGCCTGTGCTTCGTCCACCAGGGTGCGTCGTAGCGGCGCACCACCGCTGCTCTCAGCGGCGCCGTCCCAGACCCCGGTCTCGCCGGCGGCATCGGCCAGTTCATAACGAACGTACCGTTCGACGAAGCCCCTGGCATGGTCGGGGACGTCGCCACCCTCAGTGACGCAGTAGGGGATGTCCACCAGGTAGATAGGCAATCTCTCTCCGGCGTGGCTGGCGAAGAAACTCCCCAGAACCTCGGCGGTCTCGGTGTAGCGCAGCATCAGCCGATCAAAGTGAGAGAGACCGCGGCCGAAGGGTTGCATAATGTTGAAGACCATCTGGTCAACGTGGGGCCGCAACTGAGTCAGCAATTCATCAAGCGCTGGAACTGTACAATTGCGCCGGTTGAGCACAGTGCTCGTGTGCAGTGTCAGAGGAACCCCTTGCTGGCGCAGGGCGGCGAGGTTGGCAAGTCCTGCCATCGCCTCGTTGAAGGCCCCCGGAGTCCTCACCAGCCCGTCGTGTAGCTTGGCGTTGCCGCCGTGAATCGAGAGGATGACGTGATTGAGTCCCTTGCGGGTGGCAGCCTCTGCAAATGGTGCGTAGGCGAACCTGCGGCCGTTGGAAATGACCGCCACTGTGCTGTATCCAAAACCGTTAGCGAGCTTCACGTAGCGCAGAAAATGAGGAGAGAGGGTCGGCTCGCCAGAGACAAACGTGACGTGGGAACGCTCCCGGTTGGCTGCGAGGATGCGCTCAACCTGCTCCGGGGTCACCGCCCCAACACGCGCCTTACGGCCGGTGCGGTCCTCTTCCATGCAGAAGATGCAGTTGTTGTTGCAGTAGGGGCCAATGTCTACGTGGAGCCGCTCACGTTGCTCGAAGTCGGTTACCTGGCGGTCTGTGATGCCTGACTTCTGGTCATCACTACGCATGGCTTTGAGACCCCTCTTCGTCTCGTTGGCCGAGGCGGTGTAGAGTCCGGGTCAAACCGTTCACCAGTCGATCAGTGCCTTCGCCGGTAGCAGCGGAGATGAAAAGACAGGGGACGTTGCGCTGGCGCAGGGTCTCGACGATTTCGTCAAGAGAGCCCCGCTGATCCGGCGCCATGGTGTCTATCTTGTTGATGGCAACGATCTCCTGGCGCTTCATCAGGTCGGTATCGAAGGCCTCCAGTTCTCGTCGAATGATCTCGTAGTCGCGCATCGGATCCTCGTGCGTTGCATCCAACACGTGGAGCAACAGCTTTGTTCGTTGCACGTGCTTGAGGAACTGAATGCCTAGTCCACGTCCCTCATGGGCTCCCTCTACGAGCCCGGGAACATCCGCCACCACGAAGGGATGCCCGTCACGACGCTCCACAACTCCAAGATTGGGAATCAGAGTGGTGAAATGGTAGGCCGCGATCCGCGGACGACAGGATGAGATGGCAGCAATGACCGTAGACTTGCCGACGCTGGGAAGGCCGATAATGCCGACATCGGCAAGCAGCTTGAGCTCCAGGCGTAGACTGCGCTCTTCACTCGGCTCTCCGGGTTGGGCGAAGCGGGG
>CALGBT010000705.1 GCA_937884235.1 uncultured Pseudomonadota bacterium | reverse complement strand
GGCGCTGGCATACTGACGCCGGTGGGTAACGAGTTGGCAATGTCCCATGCCCTGGTGGAGTTGCTCGCAAATGCCGAACGACGGGCAGAGCAGGGGGGGCGAGCGCGCGCCTACGTGGCCCAACGATTTGGGATGGATCGAATGGTGGATGAACACCTCGAGCTGTACCGCCGGGTGTTAGCAAATCACGGGGCCAACTAGAAGAACCGTTACAATCGTTCAGCGCCACTAGCAGTTGACACCTTCCTACCCATGTGGACAATGCTATTCAGCCCGATTGCCACTCAAACAGCAGCCCCCAGAGTGAGCTGACCGGGGCGATTCGAGGCCCGAGGGGGCCGTCGAGCTAGGAGAGCGTTCATGTGTGGCATCTGCGGTCAGATCAACTTCGATGCCACCCATACCGTACCAGCCAGACTAGTCACCGAAATGACCGATGCCATGGTACATCGGGGACCAGATGATTCCGGGCAGTACATCCTGGAGAATGTCGCCTTGGGGTTCCGCCGACTATCCATCATTGATGTCGACGGCGGCCATCAGCCCATGTCCAACGAGGATGGCTCCATCTGGATCGTCTTCAACGGGGAGGTCTACAACTTTCCGGAGTTGACCCGGCGTTTACGTGGCAGTGGGCACGTCTTCAAGACCCGGACAGACACTGAGGCGATTCTCCATCTGTACGAGGAGATGGGCGAAGATTGCGTGCAGGAGCTGCGCGGGATGTTCGCCCTGGCAATCCTCGATCTGCGCCGCAAACGGCTTTTTTGCGCCCGGGACCGTATGGGCATCAAGCCTTTCTACTACTATATGGATCGGAATCGTTTCGTTTTCGGGTCTGAATTGAAGGTCGTGCTGGCCGCCGGCATCCCGGCTGAAGTAGACCCACAGGGCCTGGAGGACTACTTCACAAACGGGTATGTGCCAGCGCCCAGGTCAATTATCTGCGGCATCAAGAAACTCCCCCAGGCACACACACTGACCTTGAACTTCGGAGGGGAGCCAGACCTGAAGATTGCCCGCTACTGGGATATCCGCTTCACGCCCGACCATGGCTTGTGCGAATCCGACTGGCTCGAAGCATTGGAGGCGGAACTGGAGAATGCCGTTCGCATGCGCCTCATCAGCGACGTTCCCCTCGGTGCATTTCTTAGCGGCGGAATCGATTCCAGCGCCGTCGTCGCTCTCATGAGCCGGTTCTCCACGACCCCGGTCAAGACCTTCTCCATTGGCTTTGAAGAAGCAGCGTACGATGAGTTGCCATACGCTCGCATGATCGCCGCGAAATACAAAACCGAGCACCACGAGGAAATCGTCAGGCCCAATTCGGTTGACCTGCTGGCCGAATTGTCCCGATACTATGACGAGCCCTTCGCTGATTCTTCGGCCATTCCGACCTACCTGGTTTCACGATTCGCCCGGAGCCATGTCACTGTCGTTCTTTCCGGGGATGGAGGCGATGAACTCTTCGCTGGATACAACCACTACGTCAAGTGGCTCCGACTGCACAAGTTCAACCGGCTTCCTCCGATGTTGGCCAAATTGGTGTGGGGAACGGCTCACCGGCTTCTTCCGCAGCAGATGTTTGGCAAGGGACTGACCTACTACCTGTCCAAGAACCGCCATGAAGTGCCGGCTTGGTTCTCACTATGGATGCCTGCAGAACGGCACCGACTGCTCGGCAAACAGGATGGAATCATCTTGGGCGAAGGAAATAAGCTGGCAATCCTACGCCGTTCCACCGCCCCCGATTTCATCAGCAGATGCCAGGAACTGGACCTGCACACCTATCTGGCCGAGGACATCCTGGTCAAGGTGGACCGGGCCAGCATGGCAAACTCCCTGGAAGCCAGGGTTCCACTCCTGGACCACAAGGTTGCCGAACTCTCGTTTCGCATGCCGTCTAGCCTGAAACTGCGAGGCGGTGAGAAGAAGTACATTCTAAGGAAATGTATGGCCAACGAGCTGCCCAACCAGATCATGACGCATCCCAAACAGGGTTTCGGTGTCCCCTTGAAGCTCTGGTTTCGCAACGAGCTTCGAGAACTCGTCGAGGACCGGTTTTCCCAGGCCAACTCCCCTGCCGCAGCTTTCGTGGACCTCTCCTTCGCACGCGACATTCTGAGGAAACACCAGGCCGGCACTCGGGATTTCAGCCACCACATCTGGTCCCTGCTCTTCCTGGATAGCTGGCTGAGGGAACTGCGAGGGCTGCCGGGATGAAAGATGACGACTCGGCGACTCGAGGACGAGCGTCCTTGAAACAGCGTTCAAGCATAGTTCCTGAGTCCTCTTCACACTCCCACGGGACATCCACGGCAGAAGCTGGTGCGCGCTCCCTTCGGATTCTGATCGTCATAGATAGCACCCGTTTCGGCGGTGCTGAGCGCCAGGCCTCAGCGCTGGGACTCGGACTGCGACATCGGCACGAAGTACACTTCGCCTCTCTGGACAGCCAGCCGGGCGGATACCTGGATGAGATACTGGACTCGGGAATAGCGTTCAAACAGTTCCCGCGCCATGGAAGATTCGACCCGCGGCCAATTGGACTCCTGGTTCGATACATCCGAGATAACCGCATTGATGTCATCCACACCTTCCTGAACATGGGTAGCCTATACGGTCTGGTGGCAGCGAAGGTCACTCGTCGCCCTGTGGTCTGTTCCCCCTTTCGAGATGCCCATCCAGGCAGCCGCAAGTCCGAGGCGATCAAGCGCTTCATCGCGCACCACGCTGACCTTTCCGTCGCTAACTCTAGGGCCGGATTCGACTGCCGCTTCGAAGCGTGGACCGACAGATTTCGAGTCGTTTACAACGGTTTGGACATGGACCGTTTCAACTTGGTCGACGAGGACACTGCAGACCTTGTTGTTGAGTTCTCTCTTGAGCGTTTTGATGCCATCGTGGGCATGGTCGCATCGCTGTCCCAGAAGAAAGACCACGTATTGCTCCTACACGTCGCCAGAAAGGTGCTGGGACATCACCCCAGAACCGGTTTCCTCATAATCGGTGACGGGACAGAGCGCACCGGACTCGAGGCACTAGCGCTAACCCTTGGCATTGCCGATAACGTGGTATTCACAGGCTACCGCCAGGATGCGGACAGATTCTACCCTCTACTAGACCTTTCAATCCTGTTGACCGACACCGTTCATGCCCACGAGGGCACGCCCAATGCCGTCATCGAATCCATGGCCTCGGGGATTCCCGTGATCGCAACGCGCTGCGGCGGCACTCCAGAGACGATTACAGATGGTGAAGATGGATTTCTCGTTCCTGCGGGCGAAGTTGCCGCGACCGCAACCGTACTGCGGCGGCTCCTTGATGACCCACCACTGGCTGACAGAATCGGCACTGCCGCCGCAAAGTCAGCACGCCGGCGCTTTGGCATGGACCGGTACATCGGGGACTGCGAAGCTCTCTACCGTGAAGTCCTGGGGATATCACAGGAACACTCTACTGCACTGGACACTAGCTCATGAACGCATTGCAAATCGGCCTGCTGGGCCACTATCCCCCACCCTACGGGGGCGTTGCGACGTTACTGGAGCAAATGCAGGGGAGCCTCAACGCCTCGGGGCACGATGCCATTGTCTACAATCTGGGCCACGGTCAGCCAGTCGCGGATCGGGTGGTCAATCTGGACCGTCGCAGTCCGGTACAGCTGGTCGCCAGTCTGGAGCGAGTCTTCCGCACGGAACCCGAGCGCATCTTCCACTACGTGTCTGCCAGCTACCGCTCCTTCTGGCTGGGTGCGGTCGTGCAGGCGCTGGCTCTTGTACACCGCCGGTCCTTGGTCTGGTCCCTGGTGGGCGGTGATTTTCCACGCTTTCTACGGACCCTCAGCCCGCTGCGCCGCGGGGTTGCAGACTGGTCCCTCAGGCGGGCCAACGCGGTCATTGCCTGCAACCGAGAGATCGACGAGGTCATCCGCCAAATCGTTCCGGACCACAAAGTTCACCTGCTCAGCAACACATTTCCACTGGTCACAACGGGCGCTGGACACCTTCCCCCAGATGTCGCAGAAGCAGCCTCCAGGTTCACGCCCCTGCTGTGCACAACGGCATCGTCATCCCCCGAGTATGCTTTGGACAGTGCGCTGGAAGCTCTCGCCCATCTTCAGGAAGACCACCCGAATATCGGTCTCGTCATATCCCTGACGACCCACGGTATCAGAACCGACGACGAAGCCCTCGAGGCTTTGATCGACCGTCTCGGCGTACGCTCCAGAGTTCACATCGGGAGAGCTTTGCCGAATTTCCTCACGCTCCTGGAACGCAGCGACATCTTCCTCAGGACACCCCTCGTGGATGGCGACTCTATGTCGGTACGAGAGGCCCTTGCATTGGGCACCCCCACGGTCGCCAGTGACACAATCTTCCGGCCGCCAGGAGTTTCCCTCTTTCGAAAAGGAGATGGGCTCGACCTGGCGCGTGCCATCCGGGACGTCCTGGCCGATGTTGGCGCTCCAGGGGCACGGCCGACCACGCAAGAGGCGGAAGACAATCTCGCCAAACTGGAGACCCTGTACCAGGCGATAGTTGGGACTTGACACCAAGTCACCGGTGTGCACGATCAGACGTTGTTCTGGAGTCCAGCAGACAATGAGGGTTCAAGCGATTCCCTGACTGAGAGGAGACCATGACAACGTGGACGGGAAGGAAAGTGCTGGTAACCGGAGGCGCCGGTTTCATCGGCAGCCACCTGTGAGAACTTCTGGTGAAAGCGGGGGCCGAGGTTAGAACTCTCATCCACTACAACAGCATGGGGGAGCTCGCCAATCTCCGTCACCTGGACCCCGAAGTACTCGCTGAAATGGAGACTCGCAGCGGCGACATCTGTGATTCTGGCTTCGTCGACGCCTCGGTGCAGGGGCGAGAGGTGGTTTTCCATCTGGCAGCCCTGATCGGCATTCCGTATAGCTACGTGGCCCCCCGGAGCTACGTTGCCACCAACGTAGGCGGGACGCTCAACGTCCTTGAAGCGTGCCGCAAGAGCGCGGTGGAACGGCTGGTCCACACCTCGACGAGCGAAACCTATGGAACGGCAATCTACACGCCCATCGACGAAGAGCATCCTTTGCAGGGGCAATCCCCGTACAGTGCCAGCAAGATCGGGGGGGACAAGATGGCGGAAAGCTACTTCGCCAGCTTCGATGTCCCGGTGGTGACTATTCGCCCATTCAACACCTACGGCCCGCGCCAGTCCGCCCGGGCCGTCATTCCGACTATCATCGGCCAGCTGCTCCGCCAGACTGGGGAAGTCCGCCTCGGCGCACTTTCCCCGCGACGAGACCTGACCTATGTCACAGATACCGCCCGCGGTTTTCTTGCCCTTGCGGAAGCGGACGGAGTGATTGGTGAGGTCGTCAACATCGGCAACGGCAAGGCCATCTCCATCGGCGAACTGGCGCAAGCGCTCATCGACCAGCTCTCACCGGGAACCCGGATTATCAGCGATGAGTCCCGCATTCGACCGGAGCGCAGCGAAGTAATGGAACTCCTCTGCGGCAACCAGAAGGCTGCGCAAATGGCG
>CALGBT010000704.1 GCA_937884235.1 uncultured Pseudomonadota bacterium | reverse complement strand
CGTGACGAAGGCCTAAGCGCTTCTAGGCACTAGTTTGTGACGACAGTATTTTCGCCCCGTGCAGCAATGTACGGGGCGAAGTTCGTTAATGGCTAGTGCGCAAGCTCAGCAACTATCCCTCGCTTCAGCCAAGGCGCTTGACCAGCCACTCACACCACCGGTCCAATCCCTCTCCCGTAGTCGCAGAGAGCTCGAAGAGCGGTGCATCAGGATTGATGCCGCGCAAGGCCTTGGCGAACTCAGTGCTACTAAATGGAATATAGGGTTTGAGGTCTGTCTTCGTCACGACAACGGCCTGCACCACACCAAACATGTTGGGGTACTTGTAGGGCTTATCGTCGCCTTCAGGGACGCTGGCCAGCACCAACTTCAGGTGCTCCCCCAGATCGTAGCCCGCAGTGCACACCAGGTTCCCCACGTTTTCGATAATCAGAAGGTCAATATCGTCTAGCGGCATGGTCTCAAGGGCCGCAGTGACCTGCGGAGCATTGAGATGACAGCCGCCATCGGTGTTGATTTGCAGGACGGGAAGCCCTGCCGCTGCGACTTTGTCGGCATCGACGCGGGAGGCCAGATCGGCTTCGATTACTCCCATGCGTAGACGTCCACCCAGATGCCTCGCCATGGCCAGGATAAAGGTGGTCTTGCCCGCACCAGGAGAGGCCATGAGATTTATGCAGTAGACCGCGCGTGAATCCAGAAGTCGGCGATTCGCAGTTGCCACTCCATCATTGGCGCTCAAGATGCTCTCGAGGATTCTTACTTTCATGGTTACTCCAACTCGATAGAAGCCACGGCCAGCTCTTTGCCGGCCACGATGTCGGCTCCAAGGTGTCCACATTCAGGACAGGTCCAGTCGAACTCACCCGGCTCAAATTGATGCTGGCACCCGCGACAGCGAGCCACTGCGCTGACCCTCACGAAATCGAGGCGGGCCCCCTGACAAGGTGTCCCCTGACTGAAGTGCTCAAAGTAGAAGGAGACGCTGTCCGGGACAATGCCGCTAAGAACTCCCAACACGAGCTCTACGCTAGCTACCCGCGATGCCTTCATTGCGGCAGCTTTGTCCGTGACAATTCGGACCACCTCTTCAGTTATGGCCAGTTCATGCATCTAGCAAATCCTTGGCAGTAGGTCCCCAGCCAGCATGTCCAGAATACGGTGTGCGCCGTAGGGAGTGCGCACGGTTACCCTGCCAGCGGGGCCGGATATGACTTCGCCAATTGCTGCTGCCGCTTCACCCAGGGGATGAGACCGCATTGCGGCCAGCACTGCGTCACAGTGCTCCTCCGGCACAAAGGCCAGCACCTTGCCCTCATTGGCCACGTAGAGCGGGTCAAAGCCAAGCATCTCGCACGCACCAGCCACCTGGTCCCGCACCGGGACCGCCTCATCCACCAGTTCAATCCCCAGGCGGGCCTGCGCGGCAATTTCGTTGAGAGTCGAGGCTACGCCCCCGCGCGTGGGGTCCCGCATAAGGCGTATGCCAGGGAAAGCCTCGAACATCGTCGCAATAAGCCCACCCAGGGGGGCACAGTCGCTTTCCAGGGACGTACCAAAGGCCAGTCCTTCCCGCTTCGAGAGTACTGCGATGCCGTGGTCGCCCACATAGCCATTGATGAGGACGCGGTCACCGGGTCGGAGCTTTGCCACCCCCAACTCTCGTCCCGCCGGGAAGAAACCGATCCCGGACGTGTTGATGAAGATCTGGTCGGCGGCCCCCCGATTCACTACCTTGGTGTCACCGGTGACAATGGCGACCCCGGCGGCCCTTGCTGTGGCGGCGATGGACTCGACGATGCGCCGCAAGGATACCATGGCAAAGCCCTCTTCAATAATCAGCCCCAGACTCAGGAAACGCGGTACCGCACCTGATACCGCTAGATCATTAACAGTGCCGCAGACTGCCAGCTTGCCGATATCGCCGCCGGGAAAGAAGATGGGACTGACGACGAAGCTATCCGTGGTGAAGGCGAGGTGCTCCCCCCCTACCCCCAGCCTCGCACTGTCCTCCAGGGCTTCTACGTGAGCATTGGCAAAGGCCTTGACAAAGAGCTTGTCAACCAGTTCGTGGCTGAGGGTTCCACCGGCCCCATGTGCCAGGATAATTGTCTCACTCAAACTTCCCCTCCTTGCAGCCGGGCTCGGGCCACCAGGGCCTGACCCAGCGAGATAGAGCCGTCATTGCAGGGCACTCGGGCATGCGTCAAGAACTGCAGACGACTCGCCTCAAAACGCCTCTGTAACAAGGCCAGCAACAGGCGATTCTGGAAGACCCCCCCGGTCGCTGCCACGACATGACACCCGGCCATCTCGCAACAACGCTTCGCTAACTGATATGAGGCCTCGGCCATGGTAGCATGAAATCGCCAGGCTATGTCCGGAACAGGTTCCCCTCGCTGTTGCGCTGCCAACACACCTTCAACCAGAGGGCCCAGTCGAAGCACCATGGGACCTTCGCCTTCCAGCAAGACTGGAAAGAGCTCTTTGGGGCGACTCGTGCTGGCGTGTGCCTGCATCTCCAGTTCGATGGCGGCCTGCCCTTCGTATTGGGCGATACCGCGCACATTGAGGAGAGCCGAGATGGCATCAAAGAGACGTCCGGCACTGCTCGTCAAAGGGGAGTTGATGCCTCGCTCCATCTGCTGGCAGATAAGGGAGGCCTCGCCGTCCCGCAATCCAGGAATGCGGCGCGCTTCGCAGCTAATAGCATCCATGCCCAGGACAGAGTGCATAACTGCCACAGCCATACGCGCGGGGCGACGAATCGCAGCCTCCCCACCGGGAAGAGGCACCTGTTCGAGGTGCGCTAGCCGGCGGAAATCCCCGCCTTCAGCCACCAGCACCTCGCCTCCCCACACCGTGCCATCCGGGC
>CALGBT010000703.1 GCA_937884235.1 uncultured Pseudomonadota bacterium | reverse complement strand
AGCCGTAAGGCATCCGCACACGCCCCTGCTCGTCCACAGCACCGTGGGAACGATAGTAACCGTCAAACTCCCCACCCGAGGGCGGACGAAGGCTGGTCCAGGGCACGTAGTCCACTTCCTGCTGCTTGCAGAGAGTGTAGGCACCGTCGACAAAGACGATGCCGCCGTCGAGAATCGGGTCCCAGGTACCATCTGCGGTGGCATCCCAGCGGTCCGGTTTGTAGTCATCCGGATTGACCGTCACGCAGTTCTTAATGAGCTGGAACTCCTTCTGCAGCAAGGAATAGTGAATGTCCTCGCCATCGATGGCCGGCTGGATGCCGAGAATACCACCGAAGTTGTCCATCTTGGCAAGCATGGCCTGGGACCGAGACGTGCCGACGTTGTAGGACTCGTCGGCGTGAACAGCCACCGAATCCCCGTAGAACATCCGGGTCACGGCAAAGTCATAGACCCCGAGACCCAGGAAATCCTGAGTTGATTCACCCGCATACTCCATGATGGAGGAGTGCATGAACATATGGATAAGATTGGACTTTTCGGCACCAGTCAGGGGGTCGAAGTAACGCGGCCCGACACAGTCTTCTCCCGTCGGCGAGAGATCCGTGCAAGCCTTGTTGACCGTGCCGTTCTTGGTTCGCAACTGCCAGTACTGTGGGCGGAAGCCCCAGGCATCGGAGGAGCTGACGAAGTTGTGGCGCAGACCGATGGAGTGGCCCATTTCGTGGGCGATAACCGACGTATGGGCGCGCCGGGCGACGTAGCGACGCATGCGCTCCGCCCGGTCCTGCTGAACTTCCGGGGCATCCTCGGGATTGAACTTGCCAAACTTGTACTCGAGGATATCGGCCAGGCCGGTGAGCGATTGCGGTGTGTCATGCTCGTACATGATGCAACGTCCCTGTTCGGCGAGAGCGTTCTGCTTGAGCCGCTCGATTTCACGTCGCAGGGTGGGGTTGCCTCCGCGCAGGGGGGAGACCAGATCGAGGAGCCCTTCGTTCATAGGCATTCCCTCGACACCAAAGTACTGCTGGACCATCTTGTTCATGAGACTGGCTTCCATCTCGGAGCCCCGGGCCGACTGCCGCCGGGCATTGTAGACAGCCGACATCGTCGACGGCGCATCGGTGGAGGCCATGACCCCCTGGAAGTCCTGCTTGAGTTCCTTGGTCTGCTGGTAGAGTTCCGGGAACTGCGACTTGAATGCCTCGCGGTCCACCTCGACCTCTTCCAGCGTACCGCCGGTAAAGTCAGCCAGCCGCTGCTCCAAGTCCTTGCGAGTGAGCTTGGGCAGAGTTCCCTGCCCACCGGAAGAGGCCTCGGCCGCGGCAGCCCAATCGTCGACGTAGGTACCTTCCGTGACGTCCTCGGTGTTGAGCTCCCCCTTGATGTAGCGCATCTGATCAATAACTTTCTGCGACCACACTTCGTTGACCCAGGTCCAAACGTTGATGCTGGCCGAAATTGTCTGACCAGTCAGGGGATCCTCGGCATCGGTGTAAATGCCCCAGGGTGAAGGAGTCTGGGGCTCGGGAATTCCATTGACCTGATGGTAGCGCAAGTCCCCCATACGCACCCGGGTCGCCTGCCGGCACTGCTCGGCCAGCGCCGCCTTCGAGTCATCAACATCTTCTTCCAGCTCAACCGCTTCGGTCACCTCCTCAACCAACTCGTCACACTTGGCAGCCGTGTAATTCTTGGGCAGGCGCATCGCGCCACAGGCGGGGTGATCATTGTGGAGCACCGGACTGTGGCAGAGCACGAGCATCTCTTCCATCTTGGCCAGGGCCTTGACGCCCTTGAAGAGACCGCGCTGCTGCCCCAGATCATCAGCCAGCTTGGTGCAGGCCGCGGCGTCGCCCTTCAGGCTCTTGTGGGCAATGCCCGTCCGACAGTCGTCAACTTCCAGAGCTAAACGTATCGCCTCGCTATTATCGTCTTGCTGGCCGGTGTAGATGGGGTACTTGTCCTTGCAAGCCTCACCTTTGGTCTTCACGCATTCAGTGTACTGAGCAACGATGATTGCTGACCGCAACGCCACATCCCACTCGTGGGCGGCCAAGGCGGAAGCATCGAAATACTCAGGATCGCCGCCTTCCGTGTAATACCAGGGGATGGTAGCAGGCGTGCGGGCCCGGAACGGCAAAGTGCACTTGTGGCTGAACTCGTCGCAGCGGGAGCCGCTGAAGCCAGACTTCTCGGTAACGGACAAGCATTCATCGGCAGTACCATCGCCATTATCATCGCGATGGGGATCCTGGCCAAAGAGCGTAGTCTCATCGGTGTTGCACGGCACGGCACCGGTCATTGCTGCGGGATCGTCATAGTAATGTGAACGCTCCCAGATCTGGTACCGGGTCAGAAAGCGCTTCCAATGCTTGTCGGCCATGCCGAAGTTGCGGGCGTAGCCATAGCGCTCGACGTAGAAGCCACCGTAGGCCTGGAAGCGGTAGCCGTCCCAGTCCACCGGCTCATAGTCAGTATCAACGACGCGGCGGAAGGCATGCCGGATGGTCAATTCAACCGGGCTGCACATGCCCGCAGGAGCGGAACCGCTGAAGAAGTCAGCGTCCAGGAAGCACGCCGGGAATGAGTCTATGCCCCAGCCAAGGTGGCGCAAGTCCACGACTCCAGGCTGGGCAAAGGCCTTGACCGTGATGTCAAAATAATCATTGTCGTAGTCGAAGTACGGAGCATCCTTGTCGGTGGGGTCGTCGACGTAGTAGGAGAGCGGCTCGTACTTGACGCCGCCGTAAATACCCAGCAACGAGAGAGTATCAAAATCGTAGTTATCGGTGCTCTGGTTGCTCGAGAAGTCGACCCTCATGTACTTTCGCTCATACCACTCACGGTCGCTGGAATTCTCCTCGAGAATATTGAGTTTCTCGCCGGTGGTGGGGTTGTAGGCGTAGACAATGTCGAAGTGCTTCTCAATGGGGAAGGCCGCGACGATGATACCTTCCATCGTTTTGTCCCCAACACCCTTGCCGTCACTTCCCGAAATCCGCTCATAGGCCAGGCGGGCAATGAGCAGGTCTTCGGTTATCTGCCACCTGATGCGCGACATGGGCTGGGCGTAGGTCGACGTGAAAAGACCGCTTTGAGAGGCCCCGTAGCCGACGTCCACCAGGGTAGCCTGGGCCCAGAACTCCGGATTGTCATCGGAGTCCTGCAGGTCTGCGCCCACGAAGAATGACTTCTCCAGGGCAAAGGGCTGCACCCGGTCAATGGGCGGACGCTCTTCAGCACAGCCATTCAAGAGAAGAAGCGATAGCAGTGCCGCTCCAAGCAGCAGGTTCAGATTTCTGTTACTCATTGTTTCCCCCTGGATTGCGCAGTTGCGCGATGAAGCCATCAATATGGAAGCGAACATCGAAGTAGACCGTCGTGTAGCGATTAACAAAGGGCTCGTGTGGCGTGGAATCCGGCTTCAGCTGAGGATTCACCGTGCTCATGCCAAGCGCGAGCCCCACGGAGGGCATGGGCTTGCCATACACCTCCAATGAATAGGCCATGGTGTAGCGCTGGTCGGTGCCTTCCTGCGGCTCAAAGGAGACCTGAGCGTCTAACTCCTCCTGGGCATAGAGCCAATCAACCACGATGGCGGCATCGGCGCTGATGCCCAACCACGGGAAGACGTCCAGGGAGAGCGCCAGGGCGTTGACCATCCGCCACTCGGCATTGCGTAGGCCGATATTGACGAAGCGGTCGCAGCCACCCAGGCCCGCGGCGCAGCCCGGAATCAGCGGCACTTCACGCTGACTCGTGGTGTATTCGTTGAGGAAGCGCGTCCCTTGGAGGACGTATGCCACAGTAAGCCCCGAGAGCAGTGGGAAGGTCCGCGCAAGCGTCAACTCAGGCTTCAACCCAAGGATCAGCGTGCGCGCCTGTGAGATCTTGCTGGTGGGGGCCAACACACTGACCTTGGCCATGGCATCAATGCCGACCCAAGGAATAGTCGGGGCCCGTCCGGCAACCCCGGCCTGCACATCCCCGAGCCACCACTCACCGTTCCGGGTGGTGTCATCGGCTTCAGTGATCTCGCGGGTGATGTCGATATCCGCCGAGAGCCCCACATACTTGCCAAACCACCACCGCGGCGAGAAC
>CALGBT010000702.1 GCA_937884235.1 uncultured Pseudomonadota bacterium | reverse complement strand
TGTCGGTGGGGAGATCGGCCGGTTTCTCTTCGACCTTGTCGGTGGGGAGATCGGCTGGTTTCTCTTCGACCACCTCGGTCTTTCTAGCTTCTTCTTCAGTCTTCCTTAGAGCTTCCTCCGCCTTCTTTTGCTTCTCGGCTTCCCACTTTTCCTTTTCCCCGGCCTTCCACTTGGCAAACTTGTGCTTCCTCGTAACCTGCCACTGCCGCGTCTCCTTGTCGAGGCGCACCAGTTTCCAGTCATTGGCCGAAAGTGTGATGGTGACGGGCTTCAATTGATCATATGTAGGAGTGAGTTCGACGCGATACTCCTGGGTGCGGTCAACTCCTTCCAGTACCACGGTCATGCCTTCATCTTCGTAGTAGAAATGTTCCCACGATTCCCCATTGACCGCCAGCAGGACGTACTCCGAATCGAGCGCTAGGTAGGCGACCCCGATGACGATCTGCTTGGGGTCCGTCTTGTCCTGGGCCGAGGCCTGGGAAGCGCAGACCAGCAACATCCCGATACTCATTACCAATACCAACCGTGTCATACCTACCTCCTGTCAGTCGTTGCCCACGCAGGGTCATTCTAGTTGGGCCACAGGTGAAGTCAATACGCAGCATTCTTTGCTATTGCGATGGAAGTTGCAGGGAGTATGATGTTGGCGGTATCTGAAGTGCAGGTTTCATCGGAAGCCGCGCTCAACATCGTTTGCCAGGTGATTTTGGGTTGCTTGCGGGCGACCTGGGAAGGAAGTTTGAATCTTTTCGCTCCGGCTACGCTTTACGGTGGGTTCTTTGCGGTAGACCTGAGGCTGATGGGTTTTCTCATCCTGCTGGCGGTTCTGCTTGCCGTGGGAACTGTCCTGGCGGTGCGGCGCTTGCGGTTCGGTCACGGGATGACCGCCTGGGTGGCAGCGGGCACCGCCCTTTACCTGGCGGCATTGCTGCTGGTTTTTCACTGGGTGCTTGATTACCCCGTGCTGGTAATTCGTTCATTCTTTGAGATCAAATAACTGGAGGGAGGGAGACCCATGTCGATGACCACTGACTATGAGGCCCTAGGGAAGGCCGTCTACGAGACGGTGGCTGCGGCGTCAACGCGCATGCCTACGGACATCGCCGCGGCACTGGAGGCTGCCTTCCAACGGGAGGAAGGTCCGTCCAGCCGTGCGGCCCTGGGTTTCATCGTTGAGAACAACGTCTTGGCCAGGGAGCAACGGACGCCAATCTGCCAGGACACTGGCTATCCTACGTTCTACATTGCGCTGCCCACCGGCTGGGATCGGCAGCAGGTCATCAACACCATCCGCGCCCAGCTACCGACTGCGACCAGGGAAGCCCTGCTTCGGCCCAACTCGGTTGATATCGTTACGGGGCGAAATGCAGGGGACAACTCCGGCACGCTATACCCGGCTCTCTACTTTGATGAGGCCGACGGGGATGTGCTGGAGATCAAGCTGCTGCTGAAGGGCGGGGGGTCCGAGAATGTTTCGACCCAGTTCAAGCTTCCCATGGCCTCCATCGGTGCCGGCCGGGACTTGAACGGTGTACGCAAGGCCGTCTTGCAGGCAGTGCTGGAGGCCCAGGGATTCGGCTGCGCCCCAGGGATCCTAGGGGTGGCCATCGGTGCTGACCGGGCCCAGGGATATGCCCTGGCCAAGAAGCAGTTGTTGCGTTCACTGGCGGATCACTCGCCGACGCCGGAGCTGGCTGAACTTGAGAGCCGACTGCTGGCGGAGGCCAATGAGATGGGCATCGGCGCCATGGGGTTCGGCGGGACGACCACTGTCCTGGGCGTCAAAGTAGCCGCCGCACATCGTCATCCTGCTTCATTCTTCGTCACCATCGCCTATGGCTGCTGGGCCCTGCGCCGCAAGACTCTGCGCTTTGGCCCCGACGGCTATGAGATCACGGACTGAGGGGGGAACCATGAAAACCGTACGAATCGATCTGCCGGGGGACAGGGAGATCATCAAGACGTTGCGCGTCGGCGACGAAGTTCGCCTTTTTGGACGCATGCTCACGGGCCGCGATGCCGCCCACAAATTCCTGATTGAAGAAGAGTGCCCGCAGGAGATCAAGGACCTGCTCCGCAAGAGCATCATCTATCACTGTGGTCCGGTGGTGAAGCGGGAAGGAGATGGCTGGAAGGTGGTGGCGGCAGGTCCGACTACATCCATCCGAGAGGAACCATACCAGGCCCAGGTGATTGCCGATTATGAGCTGCTTGGAGCCATGGGCAAAGGTGGCATGGGACCCCGGACTCTCGCCGGCCTCGCCGCCAGCGGAGCTGTCTATCTCCACGCCGTTGGCGGAGTTGCGTCGTTGTTGGCGCAACGCATCAAGCGGGTCAGTGCCGTACACATGCTTGAGGAATTCGGAGCACCGGAAGCATTCTGGGTACTGGAGGTGGAGGATTTTCCTGCGCTGGTAACCATGGACAGCCAGGGTGGTTCCATCCACCAGCAGGTGCTAGACCGTTCGACTCAGATCTTCGCCGAGCGGTTCAAGGGTTAGCTGAGGCTAGCTCCTGCTCGCCCCAGCCTTTTCAACAGCGGCCACACGGTTCTTGAGGGCGTTGAACGCCGCGATGCTCGGGCCGGCAGGACGCTTGGAAAGCTTGGTCGCACGAGACTTGAGAGTACTGATTTCCTTCTGCAGCTTCTCCACGCGCTCCTGCAGCTTCTCGACGTCGGCCACGTTGACGAGACCAAAGCGGTCGAGCAGGTCTTGCTTGAGCCCGTTACCCTGCTTGAACATCTCGATGTCCCGGATCTTCTCTACAAAGTCAGTTACGACCATGGCCCGCAGCAAGTCATCCACCTTCTTGACGCCGTCAGCGGGACCCGCTAGCACCTTCTCGTGGACACGCCCGACGAACTTATGAACATCCTGTTCCAATTCGACGAACTGCTTCTGTGCCGTCTGCATGGTTTCCTTGACCTTCGCACCGATTTCCATTGCTCTGCTCTTCATGAGATATCCTCCTGGCAGGGGTCATGAATTTGCATCTCCTGCCTGACAAGGGTCAATATAACGCATCGCGTCACGGAGTCAAGGGGGTTTTTTCCTGGTGCGTCATTTTTGTGGAATTCGCACGGAAAACAAGGGCTCCCTAGCCAGGGGGCGGGGGGCACCTTGGTTTTTCCACTCAATTTACGCCATTTACCGTTTGATATCAGCACATTACGGACACTGCCAGAAGTACCACTGCGAAGGCGGATCAGCGCTTTGCGCGGAACGGGTTGATCGAAGGCCCCAAAAATACAGGAAATTCAAAATAGGGGTTTGACAGGGATCATGGACCACAATATGTTGTGTGTTGGCCATGGGGACATGGCCCTACAAAGAGCACATGTTGTCCGTAGTGATTCCGCAGCCGGTCTATGGTCGGGGTCTGTTCAGGACAAGGGAATTCGGGATGTCGGACCCGAATACTCCAGAAGTGAGGTCCGGCCTTTTTCGTGTGGGAGTGGCAACCGGTGACAATGCAACAGATTCGCAAGCGAGATGGCAGCACAGTCAAATTCCAGCAACAAAAGATAACCTGGGCAATCTTCAAGGCCGCGCAGTCATGTGGTGGCACCGACTTCGGCCGCGCCGAAGCACTGTCCGACGAGGTCCTGCACGCCCTGGCAGATGAATATGGGAATGAGGTTCCCGAGGTTGAAGAGGTGCAGGATACCACGGAGAAGGTGCTCATCGAGCGGGGCCATGCGCAGACCGCCAAAGCCTTCATCCTCTACCGTGAGAAGCGCAAGTCGGCTCGTCAGCTGAACGCGCTCATCGGTGCCACAATAGACATGTTCTCGGACTACCTTGAAGACCGAGACTGGCGCTCCAAGGAGAACGCCAACACCCAGAAGAGCATCAACGGGCTCAACAACTACGTGCGGGAGTTCTTTACACAGAACTACTGGCTGCACGAGGTCTATCCCAACGATATCCGCGAGGCCCATGTTTCTGGCGACGCCCATATTCACGATCTGGGCTTCCTCGGGCCATACTGTGCTGGCTGGGATCTCCGCCAGCTGCTCCTCGACGGTTTCGGTGGCGTTCAGGGCAAGGTGGAAAGTCGCCCCCCGCGGCACCTGCGGTCTTTCCTCGGGCAGATCGTGAACTCCACCTTCACTACCCAGGGGGAGTCGGCCGGTGCCCAGGCATGGTCGAGCTTCGATACCTACTGTGCCCCCTTCATTCGCTTCGACTCCCTCGCGTACAAGGAGGTCAAGCAACTGCTGCAGGAGTTCATCTACAACCTCAACGTACCCACCCGCGTGGGCTTTCAATGCCCCTTCTCGAACCTGACCTTTGACCTCACGGTCCCCTCTGCTCTTAAGGATCAGGCGGTAATCGTTGGCGGCGAGAACCGGGAAGATACGTACGGGGATTTCCAGGCCGAAATGGATATCTTCAACCGGGCTTTCTGCGAAGTCATGATGGAGGGCGATGCCAAGGGTCGCGTTTTCACCTTTCCCATCCCCACCATCAATATCACCCGGGACTTTGACTGGAATGCGCCGGCAGTGGACGCTTTCATGGAAGTCACCGCCAAGTACGGCATTCCCTATTTTGCAAACTACGTCAATTCCGACCTCTCCCCCGAGGATGCGGTCTCAATGTGCTGCCGACTGCGGCTGGACACCTCGGAGCTGCGCAAGCGAGGCGGCGGCCTCTTCGGCTCGAACCCGCTCACCGGTTCTATCGGCGTGGTCACCATCAATCTGCCGCGCATCGGCTATTTGGCGAAGAGCAAGAACGAGTTCATGGCCCGCCTCTGGCAGCAGGTCCAGTTGGCGAAGAACTCCCTGGAAACCAAGCGCAAGGTGGTGGAGCAGCAGACAGACAACGGCCTCTACCCATACTCGGCCCACTACCTGCGCCACATCAAGAAGCGCACGGGAGAGTTCTGGCACAACCACTTTTCAACCCTGGGCATCGTTGGCATGAACGAGGCCCTGCTCAACCTGCTAGGGGTGGACATCACCTCCGATGAGGGGCGACAGTTCTCGGTGGAGGTCATGAACTCCTTGCGCGATGCACTCAAGGATGCCCAGGACGAAACGGGGCACGTCTACAACCTCGACGCGGCCCCCGCAGAAGGGACGGCGTACCGCCTGGCACGCCTGGACCGCGCCCGTTACCCGGACATTATCACCGCTGGCGCTGAGACACCGTACTACACTAACTCAACCCAGGTACCCGTCGGTCTTACCGACGACATCTTCGAAGTACTGGACCTCCAGGACGACCTGCAGTCACTTTACACCGGAGGCACGGTACTCCACCTCTACCTCGGGGAAGCAGTAGAGGATATCGAGACCTGCAAATCCTTGCTTCGCAAGGCCTTCCAGAACTACAACCTCCCGTATATCTCCATTACGCCCACGTTTAGTATCTGTGACGAGCACGGCTACCTGCGTGGCGAACAGTTCACGTGCCCTGATTGCCAGCGGGAGACCGAAGTCTGGTCGCGGGTGACCGGGTATCTCCGGCCCATATCCAACTACAATCGGGGCAAACGTCAAGAGTACGCGGACCGCCTCAAGTTCCGTTTGCCGGCGGAGTGCATGTAATGCAGATTGCCGGAATACAGCCCTGCTCCATGGTTGACTACCCAGGGAAGATTGCCACCGTGGTCTTCACTCCGGGCTGCAACATGAACTGCCACTACTGTCATAATCGTGGTCTGTTGGGGGATGCCCCGACGCAGACCCGACACGACGCAGATGAGGTAATCGGGCTGCTGGCGCGCCGCCGGAAGATGCTCGATGGAGTTGTCGTGACTGGCGGTGAACCCACCCTCCAGCCCCGGCTAGCTCGCTTCCTGGAGCGCGTTCAAGAGCTGGGGCTGGCCATTAAGCTGGATACCAACGGTACCCGGCCCGAGGTTGTACGTGACCTCGTGGAGCGCAAGCTGGTGAACTATGTGGCCATGGACCTGAAAGCGCCCTTTACGCGCTATGGGGAGATTTGCGGCGTTGAGGTTGACCCGGACGATTTGCGCACAACGGTTAGGGTGGTCCTGGAGGCTGGTATCGACCACGAGTTCCGCACGACCTTCTCTCCGCTGCTCAATGAACAGGATATCCTCCAGATGGCCGGTGACGTGCAAGGGGCAAGGCGACTGGTGCTGCAGCAATATCGACGCCCCGCCGCCGGCGATTGGTTGGCCGACACTGCCGCCCGGCCTCGCCCATCGCACTCTGCCGAGTATGTGCGCCGCGTCGCACAGCGGGTGGGCAGTCTGAGGACTCCTTGCACTACTCGGGGTCTGTAGCCGTCACGTCGCTTCCTGCAATGGACAAATCGTTGCCTGCTACACCGCCGTCGGGAACAACCACTCGCACATTGCCGGTCTGAGCGTCAGGGTCGTACGGCACGACAATGCGCTCTTCCTCTGGGGGCGTACTGAGGCGCGTGAAGCAGCCTGCTGCGGAATCCGCAACTTGACCCTTGAGAAAGATGACCATGGTCAGCATCAGGATGAGGAAACCCAGACTCACGTACGTATTCAGATTGCTCTTTGGGGGTCTCCGGAAAGGCCGGGTACTACGCAGGCTCATTTGAAGCGCACGGCAATGGGGATCTTGATCTTGCGGGTGATGGTAGAGATCTGCCAGCCGGCGAAGATGTCGCCAAAACACTTCTCCAGCTCGGGGCCACCTCCCTGGATGCTGACCCGGGAGACCCGGCCTTTCTCATCAAAGTGGAGACTCGCTTTCAACTGGCCTCCGGGGCCGGAATAGCTGGAGGAGAATCTATCCATGCAAGACTTGATGCGGTTTCGCTCGGCCCCAACCTTCTTGGAGACGCGTCGACCGACCAGGGCCTTCAGCGCCGATCCGTCACCAGCCCGCTCCTTGACATTAGCCACAATCTTGCGCTCGGCGAGCTTCCTGGAGCCGCCCAACCCTGGCCCCATGGCGGACTCCATGCCGCTGCCCACAGTTTTCTCTCCAGCTGCTTTGGCACCACCAGAGCCGGCGGTGAATGCCGAACCGGTCTCGTTCTTGCTCAGGGCATGGGAGTTGGCGAACTCCTCAAGGCTCATCTCGCCGTCATCGTCGTGGTGACTGGCCTTCTTGGTGGCGTGGGAGGCCGTCTTCGACGACCCGTGCTTACTCTCATGGGACTTCTGTTTGCCCGTTGCCATCTTCAGGGCCAGCTTCTCCCGGTCTACAGCCATCTCTTCTTCGTCCAGAGAGACCTTCCACTCATCTTGCTCCATCTTGCGAATAAGCTCATCGGGGTCTTCGCCACCTTCCTGCTCAACGCCAGCCACGACGGGCTCCTCGTCAGACCGCGCTTCGATCTTCTTCCGTTTGGTTTCCGGCCTGTCTGCGAGCAATCCCCGGTGGCCCTCCGGGTTCCACTCTACCTCGGTTCTTTCGGCCCCCTTCCAGCCCATGGGGTCCCCAAAGGTGAAGATCAACACGATGGTGGCAAACGACACCGCTGCCAGGGCCACAATGGCAAAGACGCCCTTTCTCCGAGAACGGCGCGAGAGGGTCACCATGACGCTGAAGTCTTTGAGACTGGCGCGGGCATCCTTTTCGACGTGCCGGGTTTCCATCTCCATGGGAAACATGGGGCCGTCGGAGATCTCGATCTCGCCGATATCACGGCCGGCTGCCGGAATGTCTGCAGTCCGCTCGCCTAGTGCGAAGAAGGCGTGGTCGACGTCGTCGATGTCCACCTCTTCATCCGTGGGCTCCTCGTCGGGCTGCACCGGGGTGAATTTCTCCAGGACCTCGCCCGTGACCTTGCCCGTAAAATCCCCGGGCAGGGTCGTGAGGCGCGCCTCGTCAACCACCCTCTCCACGGCCTGCGCCGCGACCCTGCTCATCTCCTCAACCGATTCTGCTTTCTTGAGAGGAGGAGGCTTGGGGCCCGGCGGCCGGGGTAGTGGAGGAGGCGGGGCCCCGCCAAAGAGCGCTGACACGTCTGCCACTTGTACCGCCGGCAACCACTCTCCAAGTCCTTTCCGCCAGAGCAACGTCTGGGCGACGACCTTATCTTCGTTGACCAATCTCTTCAGTGCCGCAAAGGGCATCGGCCCGATTCGCTTGCCACCGATCACAGCAAAGTACTTGTGCTGCGGTTCGGTCGGCCGCGCCGGAGGGGGCGTAGCCACAGGCGCCTGCCTGGTAGCCGGCGCGGCAGTTGCTTCCGGTGCCGTTGGGGCAACATCTGGGGCGGCTGAAGCACCTGGAAGCCGCATGCGGAAGACCGTGCCGCAAGAGGTACAGCGGACACGGAGTTGCTTGCCAGCCAGTTTGGCTGACAGCGCAAATTCCTTCTTACAGCGTGGACAATTGTGCTTCATGCGACCCCCCAAAACAAACAACTTGACAAGAATAACACCCAGTTTGTTCCGCGTGCAAGGAAATTGCCTCGCACACGGGCTCCCTTGACTTCGCCGGCCGGCCCGTGTATCCGTTGGCGAGGGGGTACAATTCATGCCGGACATCCACTTCATAGGACTCATCCAGGCCGAGCAGGGGGCCCAGATCCGCCGTCTCTGCCAACGGATCGAGGCCCTCACCGAAGAGGGGAAGCGGGTCGTTGTTATCGCTGGAGACGACACCGCTGCCCGCTGGTTCGACGAGCGCCTGTGGACCTACGATGATTCCTCCTTTGTGCCCCATGCTCGTGTTTCTGAAACCGTTCCATCCCCCCTTAACAGGCTCGTCATTATCCACGGTGATGCGCAGAACTACACGGGGGACGTCCTGGTGAATCTGGCGGCGAAGCCACTGCTCCCCGAGCTGTTGAAGTCTGGACAGTTGGTCTTTGAGGTCTTCCGTCAGGATACTGAGGACGGTCAGGAAAGCGGACGCAAGAAATGGTCGACTTACAAAGACGCCGGGCAGAACCCGACGAAAGGTACGCTCTAGGAGATCTAACATGACCCACCTACTACTGAAGCAGACGGCCTCGCTCTTCATTGCCGGGGCCCTCCTCCTTGTCTGTACCGCCGCCCTGGCAGCCGACATCTATGTCAACGGCAAACAGATAAGAGGCATCACGGACCTGACCATTGAGAACTGTACGGTGACCTTCAACGCCCGCGGCGACATCTATATCAACGCACCAGACATGGATGTCCTGGCTACCGCGGCCCGAGGCCAGGAATCAACGTCCACCGACCTGACCCATCCTCAGGGGAGCTTTCTCAAGGATCGCTATTTCCTCTATACTCAGGCCACCTCTCCCGACGCAGTCCCCTTCAAGTTTGCTATCCTGCTGGACGGCAAGCTGGTCAAAGAAATCACCGCCGCGGAGACGCAGACCACCGTGGAATTGACGCTGCACCTCAAGAAGGGTAGCAATCGACTGGAGATCGTCTCCACCTATCTGGCCTCCAAGAGCGGCTCGGCTGCGGACAGCTTCTCGATCTTCGTTGGGCGGGGAGCCCCCAACTCGGGGTCGCTGGAGATCAACAAAGTCCTCCTCAACTACACCCGCAAGGGTAGCGATTCCGGGGATGCCACCGATGCCTTCCAGATCGATGCTGAGTAGCCGCTCAGCCGTTGCCTCGGCCCCACCGAACATTGCCCTGGTGAAGTACTGGGGCAAGCGGGACGAATCCGGCAACCTCCCGGCTGCCGACAGTGTTTCCATATGCCTCGACGGACCTCGTACCAAGGTGACAATGGTACCCTCAGATGCTGACGAGGTTATCTGGAACTCAGAGCGTTTGGCCGAACCCCTGCTGCCTCCATACCAGCGGGTCCTCGACGCCCTGAGACGTCCTCCCCACCGGGTTCGCATCGGGGTCACCACCAGCGTACCAGTGGCCGCCGGCCTCGCCGGATCCGCTGCCGTAATGGCAGCTTTGGCGGTTGCCGCAGCGGACTACTTCGAAGTAGCCCTGGGCGACCCCGCCCTCTCAGCGCTGGCGCGCTGCGGCTCCGGTTCAGCGGCGCGCTCGGTGCCGGCTGGCTTTGCCTACTGGCATCGGGGCGCGTTGGCCGACGGCAGCGACAGCTTCGCAACCTCAATTGCCGGCCCTGAGCACTGGCCTGAGCTTCGCCTGGTGGCGCTCTTCCTGGATCGGGAACGAAAGCTGGTTTCGTCAACTGTGGGGATGCGGCGCACAGCCGCCACCTCTCCGCTGTACCGCCGTTGGGTGGAGGCCTGCAATGAGGCCGCTCCAAGGATGCGGGATTACATACTGGCCAGGGACTTCGCAGCGCTGGCTGCCGCTACTCGAGAGCAGGCGATGCACATGCACGCCACCTGCCTCACGACGCAACCGCCCATTCTCTACCTCTCCCGCCGGGCGGTAGCTTTGTTGGAGACCCTCGACACTGCCCTGCCAACGGATTCCTGGAGCGCAACCTTTGATGCCGGCACCAACCCCATATTTCTGACGCTTTCACAGCATCTGCCCGACCTCGTCGCCGCCCTTGAGGAGTTGGCCCCGGGCATCGAGCGCCTGGTGGCCCGCCCCGGGAAAGGCGCAGCATTGGAAGCGGGCCAGCCTGGGGACACACCTTGAGTCACCAGTTGACCTTGCAGATCCCGGTGAAGGTCATGTTGGCCGGGGAATATGCGCTGCTGGCCCCCGGTGGCACCGGTCTGGCCCTCGCGGTAGTCCCCGGCTTTCAGGTGGAAGTGGCCATGGCAGCCCAATGGCAGATCTCCTTGCCCGACCTCTCTCTCTCCCTTGGCGCCCAGCATCTACCTGACCTCAATGATTGCACCGGTGCGCTAAGATATGTCGTGGCAGCGCTGCAGGTCGCGGCGACGCGCTTGCCCCTGGCCCATCCCCTGGCAATTACTTTGACAAGCATGCCGAGACGCGTCCCGGTGGGGGCCAGCGCAGCCCTGGTTGCGGGCACATTGGTTGCCGCAGCCCAGTTGGCAGAAACTCCCATCAGTACCGCGGCCCTCATGGAGGCCAGCCTGGAGGCCCATGGACAAGCCCAGGGGAGCGGCTCGGGCTACGACGTCGCCACCATTTTGTTGGGGGGCAGCGTTTTGCTCATCGCTGGCGATGGCTCGATACCTTTGCGTGCACATCCCGCCCCTCTCTTTCCTGGCCTCACGGTGGTGGCTGCCCAGGCTGGCCCGGCCGCTGCTACCGGCCCGCTGGTGGAGGCAGTGCTGAGTCGGGCAGCCTCAGAACCAGCCACGCAGCAGGCCCTGGCGGCCCATTGTGATTCGACAGGAGAGTTGGTGGAGGCCCTCAGCGCAGGGCCGGACTGGCAAACTATCGCGAAGGCTTGCCAGGGGGCCAACGCCACCCTCGAAGCCCTGGATAGGGCCGTCGGGGGGGCCATTCTCACTCCTTCGGTCCGGGCAACCATGAAAGCTGCCGGGGCGTTTCCGGTACGCGTTTCCGGCGCCGGCGGCGGAGACCTGGTCATCGGCTTTGCCCGCGACGCCAGGGAGGGGCAGGCCCTGGCAGCCCAGTGGCATGCCGCCGGTTTTGCTGCGTGGCCCCTGGAACTGGCTCCATTACGTTGAGCCCAACCGCTTTACATCTTGGTCTTAATCTATACCATAGGCCCGGTCTCAGGAATGGGGGCTAACGTGGTGAAAGAATATCTCGATGGGGCAGAGGCGGTGGTGCGAGGGGCGTTGGATTCCGGCTGTGACTTCTTTGCTGGTTATCCGATTACGCCTTCCAGTGCCATCCTGGTGCGGATGATGCGCGAGTTACCGCGGCGCTCAGCGGTTGCCGTGCAGGGGGAAGATGAGATTGCTTCACTGGGGATGTGCATCGCGGCATCCATGACTGGTCGGCGAGTATTGACGGCCACCAGTGGCCCGGGAATCAGTCTTTACTCTGAGAACCTCGGCCTCGCCATCATGGGAGAGGTGCCGCTGGTCATTGTCAACGTTCAGCGCCTTGGGCCGGCCACCGGTGGTGCCACCACCGGGGCGGAAGGTGATGTCCAGTTCGTGCAGTGGGGGACGTCGGGGGGCTTGCCCATGGTCGTGCTTACGCCAACGGACGTCGCCACCACCTACTGGCTGACGACATTGGCCTTCAAGCTAGCCGAAGGGTTGCGGATTCCTGTCATCATCAACACCTCCAAGGATCTCATCCAAACCATGGAAACCGTGGATGTCGAGGCGTGGCGAAGTGAAGACGTTGCCCCTCGACTCGCCTATGCGGGTGAAGAACCCTACCTTCCCTATGCCTACAATGCGCCAACTCAGATCCCGGCCTTCCTGCCCATTGGGGCCGATATCCAGGTGCGCTTCACCACCTCAATGCATGACCAACGCGCACTCCTTACGAAGAAGCCTGCTGAGGTCAAGCGGCTTTATGACCATTTGTCTGAGAAGATCATGGGGAGGCGGGTAGAACTAACCCATATCCTTGAGGATTTTGAGCCTGGAGCCACTACCCTGGTCGTCGCCTCAGGTGTCAGCGCACGGTCCGCTAAAGCGGCCGTGGACGAGGTGCGTGAAGCTGGTGGCAAGGTCAACATGTTGACCCTCTACACCGTCTGGCCAGTTCCCGAAGAAGCGCTGACCAAGGCCGCCGCGGGAATGACGAAGATCGTGGTTCCAGAATTGAATCTCGGACTATACGCCCGTGAAGTCGAGCGAGTGCTGTCATCTCACACTGTAATCAGAGTCAATCGAGTTGACGGAGAACTCCTCGATGCCCGCCAGATTATCCAGGAAGGAGGTCTGCTATGAGCATTGAGAGCTACCTCGACCCAACCACCAAGCCCTTCCCGTTCTGCCCTGGTTGCTCCCACTCGCAGGTCCTTGAGGCGCTGGCAGAAAGCCTGGCGCAACTTGATGTGCCGACCAATCGGGTGGTGGTCGTCACCGACATCGGCTGCATCGGCATTTCGGACCGCCACTTCAGAACCCACACCTTCCATGGTCTGCATGGGCGCAGCGTTACCTACGCCACAGGTATCAAGCTGGCCAATCCCGAACTCACTGTGGTGGTGCTGGTGGGCGACGGGGGGCTCGGCATTGGAGGACACCATTTCCTGCATGCCGCGCGCCGCAACGTCGACCTCACCGTGCTGGTCTGCAACAACTTCAACTTCGGCATGACTGGCGGTCAGCATTCGGTAACGACGCCCCACGACGGCATTACTGCCACCACCAGTGACGGCAATATCGAATATCCCTTGGATGTCACCGGTCTGGTGGGCGTGGCCCAGGGGAATTTTGCCGCCCGCATCCTCTTTCACGACAAGTCGTTGCCGGATGTCATCGCCCAGGCCATTACCGCCCCCGGCTTCGCCGCGGTGGAAATCTGGGAGATGTGCACCGCATACTTCGCCAAGCGCAACCGGGTGAGCCGGCAGACTCTTGATGAG
>CALGBT010000701.1 GCA_937884235.1 uncultured Pseudomonadota bacterium | reverse complement strand
CCCCATGGCCTGTTTCAGTTCTGTGTCCACCCATTGGGCGTACCGCTCCCTGACCGCCTCCAGGAGTTCGGGATGCCGGTGATACTCGCCGTCCGGTGCCATTTGCAGGAACTCGTACAGCGAGCGCTGTTCGAGCAATCCCTCCAGTTCATCAAAGACCTGGACCGGGTGAAGGCAGCGATAGCGGTCGGTATGAGCAGCAGAGAGGAGTGCCCCCTTGGCCTCTCGGGGGCTGGCGCCGAGGCTACCTTCGTAGTCCGTGGAACCACGCGATTCGGCGAGCATGAAGTCAATGGCCTTGCGCAATTCCCGGGCGACGTCAGGCTTGAGTCCACTGGGAGGCGTGCCAGAAGCGTAGAGGTCAGCCTTCTCAATGGGCGTGAGAGCTGTAACCGCCGCTTGAATCGACTCCGGATATGCTGCTGGGTCACACTTGTGCAGGCGAGTCAAGACGGCCCAGAGCGCCACCACGGCACTAGCATGGGGGGCAATGTGCTTGCCCGCCACTGCCTCGGTGACCTGCATGTCGTAGATCCCGCGCTCCACCGTGTAGCTACGGAGATAGGGAACTCGGACCAACTCCATTCGCCCTTTGAACGAGGGGAAATCCGGAGTCCTGGTAAAGGCCTCCAGGTACTTGTCATTGGTGGTGCCGACAAAGAGCAGGTCCAGGTGCAGAATCGCACCGGTAACGCTCACGCTGCCTGACTCGCAGGTACCCAGAAGGTACTTGAAGGTATCCATGGGGCGCTTGAGCATGTCGCTGTATTCCAGCAGGCCGCGGTGAGCGTCGACGAGGTCGCCGCTCAGCTCAAACATGGGCACATGGCGAAGCACCGCGGGGAGATTGCCGTAGCTCTCATCCATGGTGATCTGCCGAATGGCTGCGTCGACGTGCATCTGCGGTTCCACGGTGACCAGGCCCCGGCGATAGCGCCGCGAAAGATAGACTCTTTCAACCTGGACGTGGGCCAGTACCTGCGCCAGATTTCCACCGTAGGAGGAGAGCAGGGCATCAAAGATGCGGCGAGAAACTGGCCCCAAATCGCCGCGCAGCAGATTCTCGGCAAAGCGGAATCCGTCCGGTACCTTGCCAGCTGCTTGCAACTCGTCCAAGAAAGCCTGCCGGTCGCCGAGGGGGAGCAGGAAAAGAGGATGATCGCGCAATTCCGCGGGTACCCTGGCAGCAAGATTCAACTCTTCTAGAAAGGCGTGGGTTTCCAGGTCTGGGGGAAGATCGCCCCCGGCGTCGAAACCGACCCGCTTGCCCAGATAGGAGCTCTTGGGGAAGACCCAATTGAAGGTGTAAACGGCACCATCATCGGTGCTGGAGTAGTCGACCATAGCCCGGGCCAGGCATTGGACAAAGGAGGTCTTGGCCGAGCCGTTTGGGCCGTGGAGCAGGACCAGTCGACTGGCCCTGCCCTCCTGTGCGAAGTTGGCCAGAATATGGTAGAAGTCCTGCTGGACGGCCTCCTGGCCAATGAGTCGCTCCCGACCACCATCGAAGGTGATGTCGAACAGCGAGTAACGCAATAGGTCCCTGCCTGGCGTCGCCACCATCCTGGTCCCGTGGTAGTCAAGGACGTCTTTCAGGTACTGCGCCGAGCTCCGCCCAAGCTTCCCGGGACAGGCCTCGAAGAGATTGAGATACTGGGCAAACGACAGGACGCGTTTCTCGGCAACGAAGCGCTCCCGCCAATCCCTGTTCAGTCCGGCCAGATACCCGGTGGCGTCCATGCGCTATTTCCCCTCTACGGTCACAGTGAAAACCTCGTCCCGCATGATTTTGCAGGAGGTGTCGTTGCAGACCGAAAAGCTGCCTTTGAACTCGATGGTTTGCTTACCCGCTTTGGCAATGGCCAGGGGCACGGCCAGCGAGGCCGCCTTCTTCGTGATTTCGATCTCTTTCTTCTTGAAGGAGAAGTCAGCCTTCTCCAGGGTCACGCCATCCCCTGCCTTGAGGGCGAATTTGGCAGGATACTCGTCATTCCATTTGTAACCGGAACCAGGTGTCAAGCTCACCACCACGGACCCCTTTTCTGCAACCGACAGTTCGCTAGGAGCCACGGAGACGTCATAATACTTCCCCTGGTTGGCTGCGGCGGCGGGTTGCCCCTCAGAGTCGTTAGGCTGCGAGCGGCCTTCCTGGCAGGCCATCAACAAGACAATTCCGACAATCAAAGCAATGGAGCGCATGGTCTTCTCCTCTTCGTAGCTGTGGCAGGCCAACGGTACCAGAAGGCGCCTGATGAGACAATACAAACGGCCGGAGGGGCCTTCTATTCCACGCCCGTCGTTAAAACCTTGATAAACTTTCTTCCCCTGTTGTAAGTACAACGCGCCCGAGAGGGCGTAACTCAGCCAATTTGACCGAAGGAGCAAGATATGAAGGTGTTGACAAGAACGTTTGGCTTACAGTTGCCAGCCGCGGTTTTCTCCGCCTTGCTGGTTTTCGCAATTGGATGCGGCTCCGGCGGCA
>CALGBT010000700.1 GCA_937884235.1 uncultured Pseudomonadota bacterium | reverse complement strand
CTGGCAACTGCTTCTGCAGCGAAGGCGTCCTGATGTACAACGGAGTGAGTGAATCGCAACTCAAGGGCTACTTCGAAGACTACTACGGCTGCACCAGCTTCCACATCATGAAAACTCTCGCCAATGAAGGCACAACCCACATTGACATGCAGATGAAGTTGGTCAGCGATGAGACCGTGCTGGTTGGCGAGTACGGCGCCAACCAGGACTACCAGAACTACCTCGTCACCAATCAGAACGCAGCCTACTTTGAGGGCCTCGGCTACAAGGTGGTGCGCATGCCCATGCCCAGCAACTCGGACGGGGCCTTCCGCACCTTCATCAATTCCTTGTTTGTCAACGGTGTGAACATGGTGCCGGTCTATTCCATTGACAAGACCAAGGAAGCGCAGGCCCTGGCCATCTGGAAGGAGGTCATGCCGACCTGGCAGCATGTGCCCATGAACTCCGACGACGTGATTCAGTGGGCTGGTGCGATTCACTGCATCACTATGACCACAGTGGCCGGCAGCTTCTCCAAAATGCAAACCGACCCCGAATATGCCTGCAACGGTGACTGGGATTGTTACCCGGGCAGCGGCACCAGCGGGTGCGACGGTCTGGGCTACGAAGGCTGCTGCGATGGCAATCTGCTGAAGTACTGTGAGAACAATCAACTCAAGACCATTAATTGCGGCAACAACCCGCAGTGTGGCTGGAAGGCAGACGCAGGCTTCTACGATTGCAGCACCAACGGCGCCGCCGATCCTAGCGGTCAGTTCCCCAAGAATTGCGGCGGCGACTGTGTGCCCGCCTGCGGTGGCAAAGAGTGCGGCACTGACGGCTGCGGTGGCTCCTGTGGCAACTGTTCCGGCAACGAGACTTGCCAGGCGGGGCAGTGCGTGCCCCAGGCCGATGGTTGTGACGGCTTGACCTACGAGGGTTGCTGTGACGGCAACACGCTGAAGTACTGCGATAACAATCAAATTGCTACCGTCGACTGTACCAACAACCAGAAATGCGGCTGGCACACCCAGAACAAGTTCTATGATTGCGGCACCAACGGTGGTGTTGACCCCAGCGGCTCCTTCCCCAAGGATTGCGGTGGCGTATGCGTGCCCGCCTGCAACGGCAAGGAGTGTGGCCCCGACGGCTGCGGCGGTACCTGTGGCACCTGTGCGGCGGGGGAAGCCTGCCAGGCAGGCCAGTGCACGGGCGGCTGTGCACCCAATTGTGCCGGCAAGGAGTGCGGCGGCGACGGCTGTGGCGGTTCCTGCGGCTCATGCAATGCCAACGAGTCTTGCCAGACGGACAAGTGTGTTCCGGCTTGCACTCCCAGTTGTGCGGGGAAGGAATGCGGCGACAACGGCTGCGGTGGCAGCTGCGGCACCTGTGGCGCTGGGGAACTCTGTCAGGCCGGCAAATGCAATGCAGTAGAGGACCCATGTCTGGGCATCTCCTGGGCCGGTTGTTGCGAGAATTCGACTTTGCATTGGTGCGAAAACAACGCCGTTCAGAGCCTCGAATGTGAGGCCTCAGGCTGTGGCTGGAATGGTGCAAATGATTACTACGACTGTAATCAGTCCGGAGCCGACCCCTCGGGCAGTAACCCCCTGGATTGTCCCGGTGGTCAGTGTATTCCCAACTGTGCGGGCAAGGTCTGCGGTGACGACGGCTGTGGTGGCAGTTGCGGCACCTGCGGCGTCGGTCAAACCTGCCTGGCAGGGATTTGCATCGGTGAGAGCGGTTGTGGCGATGTCACCTACGCCGGCTCTTGTGACGGTCAAACCCTGGTCTGGTGCGAAAATGACCAGGTAAACTCTGCTGATTGTTCAGCCCTAGACGGGAACTACAAGTGTGAGTTCTGGGCTGACGGAGACGGCTTCTACTGCGTTGAGAAGGACGCGTGCGTGCCTGATTGTGCCGGAATGGCCTGCGGTGACGACGGCTGTGGAGGCACCTGCGGCAGTTGCCCAGCCGAAGAGAATTGCCAGAACGGCACTTGTATTCCCGGCCCCTGCGAACCAGATTGCGTTGGCAAAGCCTGTGGCGCCGACGGCTGTGGCGGCGTTTGCGGAACCTGCCCCGACGGATCGTACTGTAAATCCGGTCATTGTGCCGACGAGTGCTTGCCTGACTGTGCCGGGTTTGAGTGCGGCGCCGATGGCTGCGGCGGCTCTTGCGGAGTCTGCCCGGCCGGGTTCTCTTGCGAGGCAAGTGTTTGCGTCCAGGGCTGCACCCCCCATTGCACCGGAAAGGAATGTGGCGACGATAGTTGTGGTGGCTTCTGTGGCTCCTGTCCAGCGGGCAATGTCTGCCAGTCTGGCAAGTGCTCCCCGGACTGCGTACCCGCCTGTGACAACCTGGAGTGCGGCAGTGACGGCTGCGGGGGTTCCTGTGGCAGTTGCCCCAAGGACTACACCTGTGACAACGGCAGTTGCACCGCCGCGCCCAATGGCTGCGGTAACGTAACTTCCGTTGGCCAGTGCGACGGGGATGTCCTCAACAAGTGTATCTCAAGTCAAGTTGTGTCCATTAATTGTGCCGATACCGGCAAGGTCTGCAGCTTCGTACCCAACGCCGGAGTCTTCGACTGCGTCGCCGACTGCATTCCTAACTGCGGCGGCAAGGTTTGTGGCGGCGATGGTTGCGATGGCACCTGCGGCACTTGTCTCAAGGGCGAAAGCTGCGAGGACGGCCAATGCCTCCTCGATGACGTTCCTTGCACACCCGCCTGTGAAGGCCTGGAGTGCGGTGAGGATGGCTGCGGCGGCTCGTGTGGTGGCTGCGCTGAGGGGCACTCCTGTACCGCGGGTATCTGCGGGGAAGAGACGCCCGTAGTTGGTGCCGACATCATTGGCGACAGCGTTGTTGAGGAAGATACTGGAAGCACCGGTGGTGGGAGCAAGAGCGGTGGCTGCACCGCCACCACAACCGGGGGGCCGAGCAGCGCCTTGCTGCTCCTCTTGCTAGCCATTGCCCTGGTGGTGGTTCGCCGCACTTCCATGGCTTGCCGATAGAGCTGATGCCCATGTACTATGCCATCTCCACAGACGTTGCCTGGAGAGAAGTGGGAGGGGAATTGTTCGTCATTTCCCCCGACGGCTTTCTCCATGGCGTTCGTAGTGAAGCGGGCCTCTTCATCTGGCTCCAGATTGAACGGGGTAGCCCGCGCAGTGAGATTATCGCGGACCTCTGCGAGCAATTCGATGTTGCCCCCGAGGAGGCCCGCAGGGACTTCGACGAATTCGTCGGCACCATGCTGAGCAAGGGACTGGTCTTGGTTCGGGAATAGTGCCGGCTGTCGTCTGTTCTGCAGCAGGGGGGGGGGACATGACTCGGCCATCAAGAAACTATCGTTACGCGCTGACTACTCTGGTAGTTGTCTTCATCTCCGCATCTGGGTGCCGAGGCAACAACTCCGCCAACCTCGAACCGACCAAGGGCGACATATCAGCGCCAAAAGATCTGGCCGGCTTCACGGTGCGGGGTGACGATACAGACCTCATCTTCCAATATTTTGTCGACGCGGCGGTACACACTGCGCAGAGTGTCGCCGATATTCCCGAGGGGGCGCGCACCAACGTCGTCGTTCTATCCAAGGCGTTCCGGAAAGGTGACCTTCCTGCAGATCAGGTCATTTTGGCCAATCTATCTGAGCCTCAGGCCGACGGTTCATATCCCTACCGGCTAGTAAGTCGATACCAGG
>CALGBT010000699.1 GCA_937884235.1 uncultured Pseudomonadota bacterium | reverse complement strand
GTGCGGGGAGGAGCAGGAAGATTGTGCGTGCCCCCGCTTGCTGCGCGGCCTCGGCTATGGTGCGCAGATTCAGGAAGTACTGATCGGGTTTGACCCGGGCATTCTTGATGCGCGCCTCCCGCATCTCTTCCTTCGAGGCAAACCAGCCGACCCTCCGGGATGCCAGGAGGGGACTTAGCAGCCGCCGCAACAGGCGGTAGGTGCTGGTACTGGAGAGCATCTTGTTGGTGGTGGTGGCGGCCTGCATCTTCGACTTCTCGGGCGCATAGCAGTCGCTCCACAGATTCCCGACGATGACCCAGTCCGGCTTGGTACTGGGCAACAGGCCGCGCAGCTGAATCAACGATTTGCCGCTGTCAAATCCGGGCACGCCGCCGTTAACGCTGACCACCCGCGCGCCGAGGCGACCCTGCAGGTCCTGTTCGGCCGCGACGGACAGGGTGAGGTTTTCGGGGCAACCGACTCCGGCGATGGACGAATCCCCCAGGAAGAGCAGGCGCGTTTCACCGGTTCGTTTCTCCCCGATATCGCTGCCGCGCAAGCCAAGATTGTTCACCCGGATGCCGTTGACCGGGTCTGCCTTGCTGGGACTCAACCCCCATTCCGTTGACTCATTCGCCTGCAGCGGAACCGAGATGACGGGCGCTCCAGCGCGTTGCTGGTTGACCACCTCCACATACTCCTTGAGTTCGGTCTGATTCTGATCTGGCTCAGGGCTCAAGACCCGTGGCCAATAGCGAGCCTCAAGGATGAAGTAGAGCCCGGCAGCAAGCTCCAGGACGACAAGTCCGATGATTACGGCGGTCAAGCCAAAGAGCAGGTTCTTCAAGGGGGAGCGCAGAGCTAACATCGAGATTCTCCAGCAGGGGGCGAAGACGACCCACATGAACGATAGCAAAAGTGCCAGAGGGTTGCAACTGGATTGCTAACTCGGCAGAGCCGGAATCAACCGCGTGGCCGACCGGCTTCCATCTCTTTTCCCGACAACAGAAACGTCTTGATGAAGCTGTGGATATGGCCGTCGAGGACGGCCTGGGCGTTGCCGACTTCGTGCTTGGTGCGGTGGTCCTTCACCAATCGGTAGGGGGCCAACACGTAGCTGCGGATCTGCGACCCGAAGTCGATTCGCATCTTGGTTGATTCGGTCTCCTTCTTCTCGGCATCCTGCTTGTCCAGTTCCAGCTCCATGAGGCGGGAGCGCAGGACCTTGAAGGCCACTTCTTTGTTGCGCATCTGAGAACGTTCGTTCTGGCACTGCACGACGATATTGGTCGGGAGGTGGGTGATGCGCACGGCCGAGCTGGTCTTGTTGACCTTTTGGCCTCCGGCCCCGCTGGCCCGGTAAACATCGATGCGCAGGTCTTTCTCGTCGATGTCGATCTCGATGGAATCGTCGGCTTGGGGGAAGACGAAGACGCTGGCGAAGGAGGTGTGTCGTCTGGCTGCGGCATCGTAGGGCGAGATGCGCACCAGGCGATGGATGCCGATTTCGGCCTTAAGATAGCCGTAGGCGTAGTCACCTTCCACGGTTACCGTGGCCCCCTTGATCCCGGCTTCGTCCCCTGCCGTGATGTCCACGATTTCAGCATTCCAGCCCTGGAGTTCACAGTAGCGAAGGTACATGCGCAGGAGCATGTCTGCCCAATCCTGGGATTCGGTGCCGCCGGCGCCGGCGTTGATGGTGACGAAGGCCGGCTTGATATCATTGTCATCCGAGAGGACGACTGCGACCTCAAGGTCTTCGAGCAACTCGTAGGCCCGGTCAAGGTGGGCGACAATCTCCAACTCGTACTCCGGGGCTTCTTCTTCCCGGGCGAGTTCGAGGTAGACCTCAGCCTCGTCGAGGGGCTCGCTGGCGGTGGAGTATTTCCTCAGCAAGCCTTCGAGTAGCGACTTCCTTTTCTGGACGTTGGCCGCGTTGACATTGTCCTGCCAGAAGTCGGCGGACTCCTCCATTTTGGCGATCTGGGTCAGCTCGGTGCGTTTGCCATCGAGGTCAAAGAAACCTCCCGAGTTGGAGGGCTTTCTTCCTCAACTCTGCAATTCTTGAATCGAGGTTTTCTAGCATTACTACTCCTGACTGAGCATCGCGCGGATTCGGGGCCCGAGGACGGGGTCGTTGAGCGAGATGCGCAAATTGGCAAGGACAAACCCCTCCCAGGTTCCCAGGTCGAGGTAAGTATCGCCAAAGAGGACGCCGATGAGGCCGTGTGTAGCGGCAATCTGATGCAAGGCATCGGTGATCTGTATTTCGCCTTTGACCCCGGGGCGTGTGTGGAGAAGATGTTCGAAGATTTCCGGGGGGAGAACATAGCGGCCCATAATGGCCAGCCGCGAGGGAGCGTCGTCAAGCCTTGGTTTCTCCACTGCGCCTTTGAGGATGTAGAGGCCGTCCTCCTCTGCTGCGACATCGACGATGCCGTACCGCGAGACCTCATTATCGGGGACGCTCTTCAAGGCCATGCCGCCGAGGCCGCGAGACTCGTAAGCCTCCACCAGGGCGGGTAGGGGGCTGGGGATGAAGTGGTCATCAGGGAGCATTAGCGCAAAGGGCTCGTCGCCCACCGCACTGGCGGCACAAAGCACGGCATGGCCGAGCCCCAGTGGTTCTTCCTGGTAGACTGCGACAATCTCCATCTGCTCCCGAAGTACCTGGACCTCTTCCAGCAGGCGTTGGCGTTCGGGGTCATCGACACTTCTGATGGCGACGGCGTTGCGCAGGAAGTAGTGAAGCAGACTTTCCTTGCCGCGTGAGAGCACAAAGACCATGGTTTCGATGCCGCAACTTGCGGCTTCGCTCACGATGTGATGAATGGCCGGCCGCCGGTCAAATGGCAGCAACTCCTTGGGGACAGCAAGTGTGGTAGGTAGGAAACGGGTGCCGAGACCAGCGGCCGGAACAACTGCCTTCCGGACTCGCCTAGTCATTCTCTATATTGGTTCCCAGAATCAGACCCTTGATGCCGCCACGGATGTTGTCCTTGAACTTCTTGGACTGCTCCGAGGTGA
>CALGBT010000698.1 GCA_937884235.1 uncultured Pseudomonadota bacterium | reverse complement strand
CAGTGCCCATGCAACCGTCCCTCGCCAATACTCCCAAAGGAGTGTGCACAACCCCCTTCATGGCCGTCAGCGCAGCATCCAGAACGAGATCCAGCCCGTCATAGGTAAACTGCAGGAGGGCGAAGTTTAGACTGATGGTCAGTTCCGTCGGGTCGCCTTCCCCAATCAGCGGCGGCAACTCAACAATCTGTCCTTCAGTGAGCCCCTGGAGAGCCTCCTTGACCATTGCCGGCAACTCAGCCCCCAGCCCATTCTGCAATTCGGTGATGATGGTCTCCTTGAAAATATTGACCATGGTCGTAACCAAGGGGTCGAAGAGTTGCCCGATGAGCCCCTGAATGTCGACATCAAGCCCCTCGAACTCCACCTCAATGGGACCCAGCGCCGCGTCAACCGTGCCATCCTCGGCAACACTGATGAAGAGATAGGCATCGGCCACAATGAGATCAGCGTAAATAAAGCCGTAGTAGGTATCGCAGAACTCGCCGATGAGCGGCAGCGGATAACACGCCTCGATTTCCAGGTCCACCACCAGGTCAGGAATGGAGATGGTCAGGTGCAGACCACCATCCACCGACTGTAGCACCAACGCAGGTTGCCCCAACTCAACACCCTTGATGTAGGCCACCATGACCGTTAGATCAGTGTTGATTACCTCGATTCCGTCCTGCGGGAGCATAGCGGCGAAATCGAACCCGCTGAGCATCTGCTCAACAATGGTCGCCAGGTCGTCAGCCGGCAACGAATGATCGCCGTCGTCAATGAAGTCCTGCGAAAGAAAGACCGGTATCGCCTTGGGCACCATCGCCTGAGCCACCGTCAGGGTATCGGCAGGAATGAACTTGGTCGAATAGAAGGGGCTGCGGAATCGACGGGCAGTGTTCCCCAGGGAATCAGTGGCCTCGGCCTTTATGAGATTCATGCCATGACCCAGGCTCGTGGGAAAGGAGAAGGCATTTGCGTTGTCCAGATTCACCACCTCTTCATTGATGGTCAGCCCGGTTACGTCAGAGACTGCATCAGCCACATAGCCCGTCACCACAATATTGGAATCGGCCCCCGTCAGAGTGATGCCTCGAGGCGGATAGGTGATGGTGATCTTGGGGCCAGTGCAGTCACACAGCAAATCCACTTCCCCACCATATTCGTACTCCGTCGCCTGAACTTCCAGGTGCCAGGTACCCTCAGCACCAAAGATGAACTTGTCCGTCTTGTTGGGCTGAAATTCCAGTCCCTCAGTGGGCTCAATAGAAATGGGGTCGATGGCCGCTTCCTCGACGATGTTGCCGTATTCATCCACCAGGTCATGCTTGATCTGAACTGCGTCGCCAATGCAGTAGTTGGCCTTCTCCGGCTTAGCGTAAACCAGCATGTTCACCGGCGGCCCCGGCTCAACGACGAAATTGCCAGCCACCAGCTTCTCTTCCCCGGTAGGGGCCAGAGGGATGCACTTGATCTTATGGGTGGCAGCCACCGTCGAGTAGATCTTGACTCCCGTCACCGTCACGTCCTCGGGCGCATCTACTTCCCAGTCAGCCAGCACCGGATTGCCCTTCACGTCCTCTACGGCACACGAAACCTCGGCCATCTCACCTACCGTCACCGTCCCGGGATTGGCCGTGGCCGTGTATTTGTAGGGAACTCCTTCCACCACCAGAAGATCCGCCGGCACCACCTCAACACCCTTCTCGCCATTGCACGCAACCACATAAGACCCTGGGGAATCCCCAGTGATGGACTGCCCCTCCACCACTACTCCGGATGCCGGTTCGACAGTGATTCCTGGCTCCAATTCCGCCGAATTGTCGAACCCATCAAAACCCAAGCAGGTGGTCAAGGCTACATCTCCGGCATTGAGTTCGGGCTTGTCCAGGCTGGTCTCGATGCGAATGATCTTGCCGATGGTCACTTTCAAAGTGGCGGGCGACGCGTCCACGAACCCGCTTTCAAGAGTACGACAGGCAACTTCATAGTCGCCGGCCTGCTCAATGACGTTGCCACCGGCAGCCAGGGTCAGTTCCGTTTCCACCCCGGTCACAACTACCTCAGTGAGCACCGTCACGGGTCCGCTCTGGTCCTCGACATAGCAGGTCACGACAAACGACTCACCCGCCGCCACCTCGCCCGGAGAGACCTCGGTCTCCACCGTCAGGTCACCCTGCAAATCGGTTGTTAAATCGGCCTCAGGAAGAATCCCATCTGCAGTCACACTGGAGGTCTTGTCCGA
>CALGBT010000697.1 GCA_937884235.1 uncultured Pseudomonadota bacterium | reverse complement strand
GAAGGCCAGCAAGAAGGCCAGCAAGAAGGCCAGCAAGAAGGCCAGCAAGAAGGCCAGCAAGAAGGCCGTAGCCAGTTCGGTTACGCCGCCTCCCACCCAGGAGCTACGCGGCAATGAGCTCGAAGTCGTGCGCCGTGAAATGGTCCTTTCCGCCCAGCGCTTGGTCGGTGTCGGCGATTCCTTTTCGCAGGACAGCTTCCTGCGCCACATTCTCATCGTCAACAACCTTGGGTTGGGGGAGTTCCCGGAGGAAAGCGTGGTTGGTTGGTTGCACAAGCACGCTGGCAAAGGAGCCGGCACCGTTACCGGGCTGGGCGCGGGTGACTTCCTTTTCCTGGGTGACGGTCAGCCTGAGCAGTGCGTTGTGGTTGAGAAGGTGGAAGCTGACGGAGGTGTGACCTTCATCGGTTACCTCAACGGTCAGGTGCAGCGCGGGGTGCTCAGCCTGACCCGGCGAGATGTCCGGCGTGATGAGGGGACCAAGCAGGTCCTGAACTCCTTTGTCGGCAAGACTCAGTTGGCTGGTGGATTGCTCCTGGGCAGTTATCAACTGGACAAGCACAAGGACCAACTGGCCAGTCATAGTCCGTAGCCCTGGAGCGGGAGAAGCCATGAAGTGCCCAAAATGCGGTTTCGTGCAACCAGAGAGCAACGAATGTCTCAACTGCTCGGTCATTGTCGATAGATACAAACCGGACGGAGAGCGCACCGAGGCGCCGCCGGTGGTCCCCCTCAGTGATTTTCGGACCACTGACGGCGACCCCTTCGCCCGCCCCATCCGCCCGGGCCTTCGTTTTGTGCGCACTGGTGCCGGTATCATCGGGCTGGGAGTTGGTGCGTGGCTCTTTGGGGCCGGGCAGAATCTTGACTACGGGCCGGCCCAGGTTCTCTTCCTCATCGGCTACGGATGCATCAGTCTCTTCTGGATTCTCTCGGCCCCCATCCGGGTGCCAGTCAGGCAGTTCGCGGTGGAGATGCTGATCTTCGTGGTTGCCACGTTGATGCTGCGGCTGGCCCTTCCCGCGGCCTTCGACCTGGGGCGCCTGTCCAACCGCGAGAGTGCCCCGCTGAGTGCTGGCCTGCAGGAACCAGAATTCCTTCAAGATGTAACGCCAGCCGGGTTTGCCAATTCCGCAGATCACCTGTGCAAACACGCCCGAGCAGTGCTTGATGAGCCCGGAAATGCCGAAGCGGTGGCGGAATGGACGGAAGAAACGGAAACGCTCCGCAAGCTCTTCCGGCGCCTGACTGCAGAGCAGCGAGCGGATGCGGAGAAGATCTACAAGGGGTCCATCGTGCTGGAGAGTCGCATCAAGGCAGCAACTGCTGACCCCTCAGTGGAACAAATCAGGGATGCTTTTGCGGCCATCGAATCCCTGGAAAGAGAGATAGTGAATTACGCCCCGTAGCAAGTCTCAATACCCCAACATGGGGTCCACGACATGGCCGATGAAGAGATACTCGGGGAGGACTTTGCCGCCGAACTGAGTGAAGCGGGCGCTGACGAAGGAGGGGCCTGAGACTCGCTTGTTGCTTGGGGCAGCGGGGTCGGGATGGGAGTCCCCCTTACCGTTGCAACCGTAGTAGCGCAGGCCCACCCGCTGGCCGTTTTCCCACCACCATGAATGGAAGATCACGGCGTGGCCGGTGGCGTCGTCCCGGGAGAGGTTGACGAAATCTCCGGTGCGGGCGTTGTCCCAGTTGTCGGGCCAGATGGCGTAGCCGATGCCGGCCAGTTCGAAGGATGCGGCTGCGCTGGCTTCAGGGCTGATGCCGTAGCCTTGCCACTGCTGGTAGAAGTCGCCGCCTTGGACGGCATTGGGCATTACGTCGCCAAATGGAGTGGCGGGGTCGAGACCGTGGAAGGCGTACCAACGGTGCACGGCATCGAGGAAGATTTCGAGGGTGTGCCCGGTGCAGAAACAGCTTCCTTCTCCAGGCCATAACTCCTGCTCCATGTAGTAGACATCCCGCACAAAGCCCATGGAGCCAGGGCAATCTCGCCAGCAGTAGGGCGTGCTGCCATCCCGCGGATAGCGCATGACGTCATTGATGGCCTCGACCACGAAGCGGTTGAAGCCCGTGGGAAGCGGCACAAAGCCCTCTGCGGGAACGAAAGTTCGGGCATCCCAGGCCACCAGTTGCCCCTCGTCGTCATAGGCCTCGGCGCGTACCACCCGCACCACATTGACCCCTCGCAGTTCATAGACAAGTTCCCCTTCCGGAGCAGAAAGCGGCTCAGAGTTGAGTGGGATCTCATCGACCAGGATGGTCACACTGGCAACGGCTCCATAGGTCCGATAGCGAAAGCGCACTGGGTTGGCCACAACTTCTTCATTGGCCGGTGAAAGCAACTCGACCCGGCTCTTGACTGGCTCAGGCTCTGGCACTTCGGCCATCGCGACAACCTCGGCCGCGTTCTTCTGAGGGGTGATGTCAGGGATCGGAAAGGCCGCCGCCGGGATCACCGCCAACGATGGTTTCGGGATCTTCGAGTCGGGCTGTGCGGGAGGGTTGTCCCGACAGGAAAACGCGAACAGAACGGCCAGTGTCATGAAGATTCTTCCCATTGCCTCTCTCAGGACTTCACCAGTATAACGCCCCTGCCGTCTCGCGCAATCCCGGACCGGGTCAAAACCGTTTACACGGCTGAGGGGCTCTGATATGCATTGGTCGTTATTGTCAAGGGGAGGAGGCAGGAATGTTCAGTTTTGAGTTGCCCGAAGACCATCGTATTCTACGTGGCGCAGTCCGCGAATTCGCCGAGGGCGTCATTGCCCCACAGGCCCAGGAGCTTGACCGTACCGAGACCTTCAGCGTGGAAATCACGCAGCAGATGGCTGACCTGGGTCTCTTCGGGATCTTCGTCCCGGAGCAGTACAACGGTGCTGGTCTGGATTATCTTGCGTACATTATTGCGGTGGAAGAGATCGCTCGGGTGGATGGCTCCCATGCCGCCACCGTGGCCGCCGGCAACTCTCTGGGCATCGGCCCCATCTACAACTTTGGCAGTGAGGAGCAGAAGCAGGAGTGGCTTCCGGCCCTGTGCGCCGGCGAGAAGATGGCCAGCTTTGGCCTTACCGAACCCGATGCTGGCACCGATGCCGGCGGCTCCAAGACTAACGCGGTGTGGGACGAGGCGGCAGGCGAGTGGGTCATCAACGGTTCCAAGATCTTCATTACCAACTCCACCAATCGCCTCGCCGCGGTGACGGTGGTCCAGGCCATCTCCGGCAAGAGCGAAGCAGGGCGCAAGGAGTACACCTGCTTCATGGTACCGGTTGAAACTGCGGGCTTCACCCGGGTCTCAATGCACAAGAAGATGATGTGGCGCGCATCGGATACCGGGGAATTGTTCTTCGACGATGTCAGGGTGCCGGGCGCGGCGATTCTCGGCCAGCGGGGGGCGGGCTTCAAGCAGATGATGAAGACCCTCGACGCCGGTCGGCTGGCCATTGCGGCCATGGGCCTTGGTGGTGCGCAGGGGGCGATGGAGAAGGCTCTCGCCTACGCCAAGGAGCGGCGCCAGTTCGGGCGTCCCATCGCCGATTTTCAGGCCATACAGTTCAAGTTGGCGGATATGGCCACCGAGATTGAAGCTGCTCGCTCACTGCTCTACCGGGCTTGTTGGCTCAAGGATACGGGGCAACCTTTCGGCAAGTATGCAGCCATGTCCAAGCTCTTCTGCTCGGAAGTGATGGGGCGAGTGGTAGATGCCGCGGTGCAAATTCACGGTGGCTATGGTCTCATGCAGGAGTACGACGTCGAGCGGTTCTATCGGGACCAGAAGTTGCTGACCATCGGCGAGGGCACCAGTGAAGTCCAGCGCATGGTGATCAGTCGGTCGATGCTGAAGGGCTAGGCCATTTCCAGAAGTGCGCAGACCGCGTTGTCGATGCCTGCAAAGAGTTCTGCAATGTTGCCGGCGAGCATGTAAGCCGGGCTGCTAACCAGCTTATGTCTGGAATCAACAACTACCTCCGTTGCCGAGGCATTCATGTGGGTCTGGCCCATGGCCGAGATCTTCCCGGCGGTGCCGGCATCGGTGCCAATGGTTACTTTGGCTCCGGTCACCCCCCGTCTCTGCATTAACTTTGCCAGAATTGGCGGCGCAATACAGAGTGCTGCGATAGGCTTGCCAGCATCGGCGAAGGCTCCCAGCAGAGTTTCCAGATCGGGGCGGATGGTCATCTCGTTCCCCTGGCTGGCGAAATCGGAGAGGTTAAGGGCCGCGCCGAATCCCCCCGGCAGAATAATGCCGTCCAACTCCTCGACATTGGCCGAGGAGAGGGGGGAGATCTCGCCCCGGGCGATGCGGGCTGCTTCCGTCAGCATATTGCGGTTCTCCAACGTCTCCTGGCCGCGGGCGTGGTCCATGACCCGGGCTTGATCGTCGTCGGGGGCAAAGCAGATAGCCTTGGCCCCACGCTTACTAAGAGCCAGCAGAGTGGCCACAGCTTCATGGATCTCAGAGCCATCTTGGACTCCGCAGCCGCTGAGTACTACGCCAATGGTCTTCATCAGGGTCACCTCCTGCAGACTATGCGCCGGCAGCTATCGCCGCTTGGCACAAATGGACAAAATAAGATCTTCAAGGAGGAGTTTGGATGACAGGGAGGTGGATTTCAACCTTTTGTCGACGCGATGGATGTGGGAGAGAGTGCGCTCCAACTCCTCGGTTGTGAAGCGACGAGCATTGGCCATGATGATTCCGGCCACGTTCTGCCGCAGCTTGAGCGCGGCGGCCAGCCCTTTGCTGTCGTTGGTCTCCTCGAACTGCTTAGCCACGGCAAGCTTGCGAAACTCCCCTTCGATGCAGGTGGAGAGAACCAGCAAGGGCAGGCCGCTGGCGGCGACTTTCCGTTTCGAAGTGAGGAGGTTGTTGTACATGCGGTCGAGGAGCGTCAAGGACTTGACGGCGTCTTTTTGCACCAGGGCGCGGTTGAGTTCGAAGATCTCGTGCCCTTGCAGCCGCTGCACCATATCCTGGGCATCATGGAGGGTAATGCCCCTCCCCTTGGCGGCGTACTCGCTCAATTTGTCCACTTCGCCAATAATGGCTTCAGCGGAACGGCCGAGGGCATCGGCGAGGTAGGAGACCGCGGCCTCGTCGATGGTGATGCCGCGGCGTTTGAAGAGAGAGCGGATGAACTGATTGACGTCCTGCTGCTTTTCAAAAGTGGCGAAGCCGAAGAGGCCACCCGCGGCGTCAATTGCCGCGGCCAATTTGCCTTTGGTGTTGACGGTGCGTGCGGTGAACAGCAGTACTCCTTTGCCACGAGTGTGGTCCAAGTAGTCGGTGACACAGCTCAGGTCGTCGTCGGCCACGGCGGCCCCGTCCCCGCCCAGCGCACCATCGGCATCGGTGACATGGACGACCCTTTGCCGGGCCATCATAGGAGAGGTGCGCACGGCCACAGCCCACTGGGAGGGGCGAGTGGTGCGGGCATCGAAGGTCTGGTAGTTGAGGGGTTTGCCGCCGGCGGCGAAGAAGTGGTCGAGGAGTGTTTCCACGGCCCTCTTGATGAGCGTATCGGAATCTCCGTGGAGGGCCACAACTAGCGGTAGCCGTCCCTCGCTGACCGTCTGCTTCCAGTGGCTGAAAAGCTCAGTGAGTCGTGATGACAAAGGGCCTCCCGGGGGATAATCCGCCCGCATTATGCCACCGCTGCGGGAGGGAAACAAGCGTTGCCAAGAAGGGGTCTGGTACCCTACAATGGAGGCTACTTTGGAGGTGAAACGATGGGTGCGGCAAGGCGGGGAGCCTCTGGCTGGCGGAAGCTGGGCATAGCTTTAAGGAATGCTTTTTCACAAGGGCTTGTTGAGTCGCAGGTGGGGCTCGAAGTGGTGGGACCGATCTTCGAGGTTCACCAGGGGGAGGCCCTAGCCTATGCTTTGGCCACGGATGATGGCAACCCCGTCTACTTTGAGAAGAGCGGTGCGTTGGTCTCACCGCTCTTTGCCTCCAGAATCCTTAAAGATGTTCTCGAAATGTTGATCCTGCACCCTCGGCTTGGCATGAACGTTCTGAAGATGGTTCATGCGGAGCAGACCCTGGTTTTTCACGAGCCATTGCGAGCTGGCATGGAATTGTTGCCAACGGCCCGCATCGAGGCGATTCGCTCGGTTTCTTCGGGACAGTTGGCAGATTTCAGTGTGGCTTTGCGGCAGGGTGACAAGGTGGTTGTGGATGGCATGGCGACGATGTTTGTGCGGAAGGCGGCGAAGAAAGGGGGCAAAGGCGGGGAGAAGGCCCTGGTAGAGCAGCCGGCCTGGCAGGAACTGACCACCTTTGCTCTGGCCCCCGACCAACCCAGGCGTTACGCTTTGGCATCGCAGGACTACAACCCGATCCACACCAAGAAGTGGGTGGCGAAGCTGGCCGGATTCCCACGGCCAGTTGCCCACGGACTCTGCGTTATGGCCATGACTACCACCCGGCTGGTCGAGGCCTTTGGCAACAAAGACCCGTCTCGGCTGGCCTCCATCAAATTGCGCTTTTCAAAGCCGGCGTTCCCGGGGCAAGAGCTGACTCTCAAGGTGGCCGGGGAAGGCAATACCCGCCAGTTCATGCTGGAGAATCACAAGGGCCAGCCGGTTTTGTCCAATGGCGAAGTCGTTTTCAGGTGACGTGGTGTTTGTAATCGGAATGGGATTAATTGAGGTTCAGAGCTAGAGTTCTTCGCTTAATTATTGCGCCCCGCCGGGGCTCGCCGTTGGTTCCGTAGGGACCGAACAATTAAGCGAAGGGGTTCACCCCTGGATCTGATCTAGCCCAAATTCCGCTAACAAACACTATGTCAAACGCCGTCCCCGCCGAATCGCACCACCGAAACCCTGTCATCCCGCGGCCGAGTCTAGAAGTTAGCGCTGCCTGCGGCGCCGGTGAGTCCGGCACTGCCGGCATTGCCCATGGATTTGCCGCCGGCCCCACCCTGCCCGGAGAGGCCGTCCAGGATGAACGCGTTTTCGGTGAGATAGTTTGTGGCCAATGCTGCTTCGGGTCCGGCCAGGAAGAAGGCGTAGGAGGGACCACCGCAGCCGCCGCCGGCACCGCCACCGTGGCCGCCGCGCCCGCCGTTGCCACCGTGACCACCGGCATCTGCACACCAGGCGCTGATGTCAGCTTCGCCGGAGTCGCCGCCGGCCTCGCCCTTGCCGCCCTCGCCGCCGACGCCGCCGGCACCACCATCGCCACCGTCGCCACCAAAGCCGGTCTGGATGACGTTGTTCTCGAAGAAGGGGAGGGTGGCCAGATTCGACTCGCCCACTACGAAGATGCCGAAGGAGCCGCCGCCATGGCTGCCGCCTTCGGCCCCGGTGCCGGAGCAGCCGCCGGAGCCGCCGCCGCCACCCGAGCCGCCAATGTCGGTGTATTTGACAAGGGTGACGTTGGCGCAGCCGATGGTCTCGACGCCGCCGCCGGCACCGCCGCCGCCACCGCCACTCCCGTGGTCCGCACCGCCGCCGTCGCCGCCATCGCCGCCGACCCAGAGGCCGCCTTCGACGCCCCCGCCGTCCGCGGTGCAGCCACTGGCCCCAAAGCCGTTGTTGCCCATGGGGCCGTCATCACCGTCGGCGCCGAGGGACTGCAGGAAGAGCTCGCCGTTGGGTTCTTTGGGGACGTTGCAGACGCCACAACTGGAGTAACCGCTCCAGAGCAGGCCGTCGTAGCCCGGGTCGCCCCCAGCACCGCCGTTGCTGCCTTTGCCGAAGTTGCCCCACTCCTCGGTGGTCTGTGTCTGGTTGTAGGGGATTGACTTGGGCTGCGAGCCGGATTCGTCGTAGTCCGGGCAGATGCCCTTGCCGCCGCTGCCGCCGTGCACCTCACTGCCACCGCAGCTCTTCTGGCCACCCGCACCGCCATCAGTCCAGTCGCCTGCACCACAGCCGTCATGCATGATGTCGTACGCGCCTTCGCCCGCCTTTCCGTCACTGCCGTCGGACCCGTCGGTGCCATCGTCACCGTTGATGCCGTCCCGGCCATTGCCGCCGAGGACCCAGTTGTTCACGATTTCGAGGCTGGCATCGCAATCACGCACGTAGAGAGCGTAGCTGGAGCCGCCGGCCTCTACCGCATCGCCGCCAAAGACGTGGAAACCGGAGAAGACCGTGGTCTTGCTGGCAATGGCCACTGCGTTGACCGCCCCGGGAGCCTGGGTTGTGACGGGGAGACCCATGATCACGGTCT
>CALGBT010000696.1 GCA_937884235.1 uncultured Pseudomonadota bacterium | reverse complement strand
GCATCGCAAAGCTCTTGGAGGACGCTGCAACCGTCCCCGTCGCAAGTGAGCAGGGCCTCGACCAGACCTTGCTCCACGGCATTGCCCTGGCCCAGGCAGTCGTCCTGGCAGGCCTGACCCTGACACGTAGCCAGGCAGGTGAGGATTTCATGGCAGACGCGGTCACCGGCCGCTGATTGAGCACAGGCTTCATACTGCTTCGCACAGGCCGCGGCCAGGCACTCCGGGGTGCCTTCACAAGACGGGTCGCAGTTGTCCAGCACAGTCCAGGTCGTCAGTAGACCAGCGTCGGCTCGGCGACGACATCGCATGGTACAAGCCAACCCCCCAGCACAGTCGGTGAGACAGGCCCCGAGAGAGAAGCAGCTCTCCAGAGCACATAGGGCGTTGTCGCAAGCACCCTTTGCAGTACACCCAGCTGGACAGAGGCACATATCTGGCATCTCATGGCAATTCGGGCCGGGGCCGTCGAGGTGACCTGTAACCCACGAGGCGTAGTAGTCCACCCGACTGGCAACCGCATCGGAATGGCAGATATCGGCGGTGCCACCGACAAGGCCAGAGATAACTCCAACCATTTCGTAGCCATCGTCACTGGAGACCAGGCCGGGGCCGCCGGAATCGCCCTCACAGACGCCAGACCCCTGGTAGTCGCTGACGTAATAGTGGGCCTGAATCTCCCCGGTGGACATGGTTGTTACTCGCTTGGTTCCGGTCCCTCCCATGGACATACCCAGCTTGCCGAAGCCAACGTAGGTCACCGCAGCACCAATGAAGCTCTCCTCCAGCGACGCGGTTCTAAGCGGGTAAGGCACAACGCCTACCACCGGTTCCGAGAGGTGGAGCAAACCGATGTCGTGGAAGAGGAAGAAGGGGTTGAAGTCGGGATGGAGGATGCGGGCATCAGCGTAGTAGTGCCCCTGGTAGCTGTCAGTGGGGACGCTGCCAGGCAACGTTAGCTGATCACCGAGGTAGAAGGTGAGCAGCGCGGGTTCAAGGTCGAGGCCGTTGATGACTGCCAGGCAGTGACCGGCAGTCAGAACCCATTGTGGCGCCACAAGGGTACCGGAGCAGTAGGTCCCACTGTTGCCGCCGGGGAGATTCCTGGTAAGGGTGCCCACCGACGGGAACTCCTCAGTGACCTCCCCGTTGACAATGGCTTGCCGGGTCGTTTCCGGGCTGGGTTCGGCAGCGCAGCCAGAGGCCAGCAGCAGGCTTGCGAGGCAAAGGGTTAGCCGCATTACGAGGCACTGCTGACGGAGCCACCGGCCCCAACGGAGCGAATGACCAGAACCCAGCCGACGGTGGTCCCGAAACAGATTGCCGCACCGAGACCGTGAGACCCCAGCAGGAGTTCTTTGAGACCATAGAGCGTTCCAAAGAGCAGGACTGCCGAACCGCCCCACATTGCCAGCGCCCGCCAGAGTCGTTGCTGGTTGCGGGCCGAGGCGGCGCTGTCGGCCACAGGTCCCCAGAACCCGTAGGGGCGAACCAGCTCATAGAAAGTGCGCAGCCGCTCCGTGGAGACGGGCTTGGTCAGGAGGGTCACGGTGAACATCAGGACCGTGGAAACCAACACTGTACAAAGGAGCTTCCAGGAGTAGTCCAGGTCGGGGAAGAAGACCCAGAGCACTGCAGTCATGAGCGCTGCGCTGACCAGCCCCGTCAACTCGCTCAATGCGTTCAATCGCCACCAGACCCAGCGGAGGATATGTGGCAACCCGAGGCCCGCTCCCAGCGCCGTAAAGAACTCCCAGGCATCTTTGATGGAATCGATGCGAGTGGTCACCGCCAGGGCGATGACCAGGACCAGGACGGTGGCCAGCCGGCCGGCGAGCACCAATTCACGCTCGCTAGCGGAAGGCTTCAGGAAGCGAGCGTAGACATCGTTGACAAGATATGACGACCCCCAGTTGATGTGCGTGTCGATGGTGGACATGAACGCGGCAATGAGGCTGGCCACCAGAAGTCCCACGAGACCGGGAGGCAGCAGCTGCATGATGAGCACCGGATAGGCGGCTTCCCGGTCGGAGAGGACGCGCTCATATTCCGGAGAGAGAGCACTGCCGGCGCCGGGTTCGAGGGGGAAGACCACCAGGGCCACCAGCCCCACCAGGATCCACGGCCAGGTCCGTACCAGATAGTGGGTCAGGGTGAAGAGAAGGGTTCCCTTGGTGGCGTGATGCTCGTCCCTGGCTGAGCAGATGCGCTGGGCAAAGTAGCCGCCACCATCGGAATTGTGCTGCGCCCACCATTGCACAGTAACAAACATGATGAAGCCAAAGAGGGCGCCGCCAGCCAGATCGGTGGGGACAAAAGCGAGGATACCGTCAGCCCGCTCCGGATAGAGGGTGTAGAGCTGCGTCACCAGAGAATCAAGCCCACCAACGTGGTCCACGGCGAACCACGCGAAGATGATCGCCCCGACCATGGCCATGGCGAACTGTACCAAATCGGTGATGATCACGCTGCGGATGCCGCCGAGGGACGCATAGAAGAGTGCCAGGGCCGACATGATGAGAATGGAGAGACCCTCTCCCGGGTCGGCAATGGAAATATTTCGGGGCCACCAGCCGGACATCCAGGCGTGCAATGCGGGGAGCGCTTCGTCCCAGCGCAGAAAGCTATGGGCAATTTTGCCCACTGCTCGAATCACCCAGCCCATGGTGATGCAGTTGATGACGATGGCGAAGAAGAATGCCTTGAAGCCCCGCAGTACAGCCGCACTGGTTCCTTCGTAGCGCAGTTCCACAACTTCGGCATCGGTGATAACCCGGGAGTTGCGCCAGAGCCGGGCGACAACGAAGACAACCCCCAGGTGGGCCAGCCCCAGGGACCACCAGAACCAGTTGCCCGAGATTCCATCCCGGGCGACGATGCCGGTAATGGCGAGGGGCGTATCGGCGGCAAAGGTGGTTGCCACCATGGATATGCCCACCATCCACCAGGGGAAGGAGCGGTCCCCCACAAAGAAGGATGCCAGCCCCTGCGAGGCCTGTTTGCGGTAGTAGAGTCCCACCGCGATGGTGAAGATTACATAGGCCGCGATGATCAGCCAGTCGACGAGGGCCAACGGCATGGCAACCTCCTTTGGTTTCCCCCATCCTACCAGCAATCGGTCTCATGGCAAGGCGTTGACAAGTGGTGCGTCGTGCACTAGCGTGGGGGCAGACAGGAGGCCCCATGGGACGTTGGATATTGGCTATGACCGTGGCAATGACACTGGCAGGCTGCAGCCCAGAGCCTCCCCCCGAGGCCGTGGCTCAGGCATTCTACGAGTTGTGTGAAATTGCCCGACAGGATGGTCACGGGGCGATTCAGGATGAACTCTTTGGCATGCTCTCCAAGGCATCACAAGAGGAACTGACCGCATGCTCCGAGCGGCTGAGCGGGGCCCTGAAGTTGGACCCACCAATGGTACCGGCGGATTGCCTCGTCTTCGATTCCTATTCTGGGCAACGACGAGATTTCGATTCCCGCCGGGTGGCTGACGGCGCGCAGCGGGTCCGTTTGGAGATTGCCAGCGGGGGTACCAAGCGCATTCTGGAGATGGTGCATGAAGAAGGCTGGCGCATTGACCTGCCGGCGACCGTGGCCCTGAATGCCGAGCTAACTGCAACTATCCCCTAACCACCGCTTTTTTCCTTTGTCTCTGCCTGTCCACATCTGCTAAAGTGAAAGCGGTGATTATGGTGGACAAAGAAGATACCAAGAACCCTGCGGGGAGTGAACGGCGACGCTATGACCGCGTGATGCGCCGAATCGGCGTTACCTTCACCATGGAGGGCGACGAGGTTCCGGCCTACACGGTGGATGTCAGCAAGACCGGAGCGCGCTTTGAGGCGGACGTAATACCGCCGGAGGGTACGCGTCTGCTCCTGAATTTATCGGACCGCCAGAACCCGGAGTTGACCCTCTTCCTGAAAGCCCGTGTGGTGCGCGAACTCCGGCAGGATACTGGCCGTGACCAGTTCGCCGTCGAATTCGGTGACGCGGTGGCGCGTGAACCCCGGCGGCTGCGCATGTTCCTGGATAAGGCTCTGGGCATCGATTCGGGCCTCATTCGAGTAGTGGGAGAGGACAAGACTGACGAGCGCGCCTACGCTTTCAGCTTCGAGGCTATTCACCGCGAGGGTGAAGAACGGGTCAAGGCATTGCACTCTTCTCTCTTCGCCAGCCTTGACGAGATGGAAGAAGCCGATGCCATCCTCGCCAGCTTCGGCAACACGGCTGAATTGCGGGAGGCTGAGGCGAAGGCCATGCACGCCACCGAATCGGCCGTTGCAGAGCAATCAACGAGCACACCTGGTGCAACAGATGCCGCACCGCAGCCCACCCGCAAGGAACTGGCAGCGCAGAAGAAGATGGAAGCCGCAGCTGCCAAGGAACTGGCTGCGCAGAAGAAGAAAGAGGCCGCGGCGGCCAAGGCGGCGGCAAAGCAGAACAAGGGGGCGGAGAAAGCGGCCACAGAGAACGAACCCGCTGGCGGCACTGCTGAGTTGAAAACAACCACAACGACGGGCCCAGCGGTGCCCGGGAGCAAGCCTTCGCTCTTCAAGCGACTCTTTGGCGGCGGTGGCGGGGCAAATGCCCGGAAGGGCGCGACACTCATCCAGACGCAGCGCATTCGCAATGTTGTAGCCAATGACCTTGAGTTGCCAGTTGTCTACAAGATTGGCAACAGCCGCTTCCAAGGACAGGCGACACGCCTCTACTGCGCGGGGCTGAAGGTCGTGTCTTCGCAGCAACTACCTCAATTATATGCCCCGATTTCCGTGGTCATTCCGCTGGCCGGAGCCCGCAAGATTTCCCAGATTGAACTCATTGGGGATGTGACCCGGGTGCGAGCTGACGATGCGGAAGGCAACGAAAACGATGGCGGTCTCTTTGAGATGCGCCTCTCTATGCGCACTGATAAGATGCATCTCGAACTCTACCGCGTTCTGCTGGAGCAGTTGACCGGGGAATCTACTTCCCCAGAAGTGCTCTGACCAGCGCCCCGGACATCGAACTGTCCTCAGAATCACCCTCCACCAGATTGGAATCGAGCACGGCCAACGCGAATCTTGAAACAAATTCGGTCATGGTCTGAACCCGCTTGCCAGGGTGGGGTGACAGGCAGGTGGCGAGGAGAAGGTCAAGAGCCCGCGGAAAGTCCTTGTGGAGCTTGCGCAGGGGAACTTCAGGCAGCGATTTGGTCTTGCCCATGGCCGCGCTGTACTCCTCCCAGGTATTGGTTGCCAGCTTGATGGGTGGCCGCCCGGCCATGAGCGCATAACAGAGAGCCGCCAGGGAGTATACGTCTGCGCTGGCCGTACCGGCGCCGGTGGCAAGTTCGGGGGCGGCGTAGAGCGGGGTGCCGGCGAGGAGCCTGCCGATAGCCATACGCTCCTGGTCTTCTTCCCCTTCCCGCATGGCATGTGAGAGGTCGAAGAGACGCGGGGAGAGCCGATAGGAGCCGGCCTCCTCCAGCATGACGTTGGACGGGGAGAGATCCCGGTAAGTGACCTTGTGGCGATGCAGCTCGCTGAGCGCCTCCCCGATGGTGAGCACAATGCGCGCCGCCAGCGGCAGCGGGAACTGCTGTCCTTGTTCAAGGTACCTGGAGAGCAACGCCCCGCTGAGATACTCCATGATCATGAACGGGCGCCTGACATCGCCATCATCCAGGGTTCCGTAGTCGTGGACCGCGGCAAAGGCAGAGGACTTGCAAAGGTGCAGCATCTCGGCCTCAAAGGCAAAATGCTTGACGTGGACGGAAGAGGACGGACCGGAACTGGCGCAAATTACCTTCTTGAGCACCTTGACGGCAACGCTCCGGTTACCGAGGCTCGACTGCCGCGCCAGATAAACGTCCGAGACCGCACCCTTGCCGATACTCCCAGCCACGAGAAAGTTATTGCAGAGCACCCTTCCCGGAATGGTATCCCGCTCACTCAGACCTCTCACGGGCGCCCCTGGCCGTGACGTGACAAGAAGCCCGCGATGAGGTCATCCAGTTGCGGCTCTCCGGCCCGCTCAACCAGTTCATAGGTGACACGAACAGCGGGCTTCGTGATGGCGACGTAGCGCCGCAGGTCCACGGGCGTACCCACTACCACAACATCGCAGTCGCACCTGGCGATGGTTTCCTCCAGCGCAGCCAGCTGCTCGGGGTAGTAACCCAGGGCCGGCAGAATCGGACCCATGTGGGGATACTTCTCGTAGGCTTCGGCCAGTGGACCCGTGGCGAAGGGCCGTGGGTCGACGATGGTCGCCGCACCAAAACGTTCGGCTGCCACGTAGCCGGCACCATAGGACATGCCACCGTGGGTCAGGGTCGGCCCATCTTCAACTACCAGGACACGCTTGCCTCGAACAGCCTCCGCATCTTCCAGGCCAACTTCGGAGTCGGCCATAATCACCGTGGCTGCGGGGTTAGCAGCGGCTGCGTTGGCGCGGACCATGGCCAGTCCTGCGGCATCGGCACGGTCGACCTTGTTAACAACGATAACATCCGCCAGCCGCAGGTTGGTCTCGCCGGGATGGTAGAGCAGTTCATGTCCTGCACGCAGGGGGTCAACAACCACGACCTGGAGGTCCGAGCGGATGAAGGGCGTATCATTGTTGCCACCGTCCCAGATCAGCACGTCAGCTTCTTTCTCTGCCTCGCGGACAATGGCTTCGTAGTCCACGCCGGCGAAGATGGCCATCCCTCGGGCGACATACTGCTCATACTCTTCTATTTCCTCGATGGTGCATTTGTGGGTGCGCAGGTCTTCGAAGGTGGCAAACCGCTGGACCCGCTGCTTCACCAAATCGCCATAGGGCATGGGATGTCTGATCACCGCCACCCTGACATTCTGATTCTTCAGGATGGTGGCAATCTTGCGGCTGGTCTGACTCTTGCCGCAGCCGGTGCGCACGGCACAAACCGAGAGCACAGGAATCTGCGCGTCGATAAGTGTTCGATTGCCCCCGAGCAACTGGAAGTCGGCGCCGCAGGCATTGACTCGGGCCGCGAGGTGCATCACCGTCTGGTGCGAGACATCGCTGTAGGAGAAGACGACCTGCTCGATGCGCTCCCGGGCGATGATCTCTTCGAGCTGCTCCTCAGGCCAGATGGGAATGCCCGAGGGATAGAGGGGGCCGGCCAGTTGGCTGGGATACCGGCGACCGTCGATATTGGGAATCTGCGTCGCAGTGAAGGCAACGACTTCGTAGCCGCGGTCACCCCTGTAAGCCATATTGAAGTTGTGAAAATCCCGTCCTGCAGCCCCTAGAATCAACACCCTAACCCGCCTGACCATCTGACTCCTCCTACCGACTAACGGCACCCGGACAACGTGGCTAAGTTACACCCCGTGCGTGGGAGAGGTCAAGGGACTGAAACGCGAGGCTAGAGGGTAAGTTCCACAAGGAGACCTTTGTGGGGCGACACGTCCTCAGGCATGGCGACGACCTCTCGACTGGTGATGCGCAGCCCCTTCTCGGCAAGGGCGTAATCGAAGACGTAGCTGCCCTCCCCGTTGGTGAAAGTCTCATGAGCGGGGTTGTCAAGCAGCTCAGAATCGCTGATGCCGGTCTGGAAGTTCATGCGGTGGCGAACCAGGGGCACGGTGTTATCCCTCGGCTTGGCGGCATCGGCCACTCGGATGTCCGGCGGCTCAGCGCCCAGCGTCCCCACCAGCAAACTCTTGCCCAAAGACTCACGCCCAACCAGGGCTGCGACGGCGCGGCCCTGCCGCTCCCGGTCGAGACTCGAACGGTTGGTAAGGTGCGTCTGGAAGAGCCGCAGTTGCTGGTCCCGCACGGCCAGTTCCACCATCTGCAGGCAGTAAGTTGGTGCAAAGGTGGTTTGCCACCAGTCGTCAAAAGTCGCACTGGGCAACGAAAAGCGGCTGCTCTTGAGCACCGGGACCCGGGCAATCACAGCCATACCACTTTCCACGGGGCCGAGCATCTTGTTGCGGAGGGGATCAGGAAAGGGTGCATAGGGATGCTTCCAACTATAGGCCCTAGCGAGGTACCCAAAGCGCAGACGCCGCGCCAGATACTTTGCCTGGTCAAAGTAGCCCCCGAATTCACTGTTGAAATCCACTTGCTGCAGCATCAGCACATCGATGTCCAATTCGCTGACCACCTGGGCCAGACGATCCAGACGAGCGGTAACTTCAGCCTGGTCCAGCAGATGCGCTTCGCCAGCCTCCAGGTCCAGGTGACGTGCCCCGGCACCGTAGTTCAGATTGAGGCTGAGAATGCGCAGTTCGGGCCGGTCGGGCCGGTCCTTCTCGGCACCGCCCCAGTGAGCAAGACGAATCTCTTCACTCTCCGAGGCGAGGGGGCGATAGCCAAACTGATAGAGCCCGAGGGCCACCAGCAACACCATGAATGCACCGAAAACAACCAGGCTGACGAGGAAGAAGAGAATGCGGCGCGTCAAGCGCATTGTGATGTTCAAGGAGGAGAGTTCTTTCTCGTGGTGCTCGTTCATGATTCTCCCTACAGGTAAATGCACAGAGGATGCGAAGAGAGTCTGGGCTCAATGACGTCGCCATAATGAATGGTAAAGGAATGGCGGGTGCCGTCAAGATACACCGCGGCCTCTGGTGTCAGGTTAGTGATGGCCAACCCGTCGTCAAAGATGCCACCCCGAATCTTGATTGATTGCTCTCTGGCCACATATGGTTCCCGCACCAGGAATTGCAGCGACGAGGAATCCATTTCCATTTCCCGCCCCCCGGCAGCACCGATTGCCGCGGTGGACCCGGCGGGCGTGGCGATCCAGACGCCGCTGCCGCGATGGAGTTCTTCCTCTCCTCGCCAGGACAGCAGATAGCGAGTTGTCGCCCCCGGAGAGGTGGCGGCGTAGAGCAGGTCGTTGAGCGCCGGCGGCGATTTGCGGTACCCATTGACGTAGAGGTCCATCCGGCTCAGCTTACGTGGCTTACGCCGTCCCGAGAGGACCTCGTCAAGGAGCGGTGCGAAGTCACTGGCGGTGGCCGCGCAGAAGTACCCGACGCTGCGCCCCGGCCTTGAGTTGATGCCCACCACCCGGGTCTTCAGAACCTGCTGGGCCGCGGCCAGGAGAGTGCCGTCACCTCCCACCGCAATAACCAGGGCGAAACGACCATCCACCTTCCCTTGCGTACCTTCCGACTTGTGGTACGAAAGCCCTTGCGAAATCAGGTACTTCTCCACTTCGGCAATGACTGCAATGTTCTCGTTATGGGCATCGATAAGTTCTTCGGCGGCACCTTCTGATGCAGACATCATGGCCAGAAACCGGGGGTCTTTCCGGTCAACGCCGTAGAGCTCGTAGAAGCTTTTCTTGACCAACAAGAGAATGGGGCAATCCAGTTTCATAGTCCTTCGCATTTACTCTGGGGTAGGTCCTACCCCAACAACATAGCCGTCGAGACAAACCTCACGCTTTCTATCATCAGTGGCCTGCAGGCTTATGACAAGCTCTTTCTCTCGCCCGTCGACAAGGGGAATGACAAGCTCATCGAAGCGGTAGGAACGCTTTTCAAGCACCATGGAGCCCTGCTCTTCCCCATCGAGTCGGATGGTCGCGGTGACATCGCCGCCATCCTTGGCGCGGGCAGCCTCAATGGTATTGCCGACTCGCACGAGCAATCGCCCCGGCCCCGCAACTCCGGCAAAAGTAACGGTGGTGGGTGCAGTATCGGGGCCGGCGTTGAGGTTGACGCATTGCCTGGCGCTGCCCGCCACGCGCCGCAGTTTCCGTTGCACATCCATGGCCCCCTTGAGCTTGCAGCGATGGGCATCGCCACGCCACTTGCAGACCACCGGCCCGTCGGGCCCCTGGCGCATAACCGTGGCTGCGGGGAGCGCGTCCAGCATCTGCCAGCGCAAGCGCCCTTGCGGGATTGCACATCGCACCAACGTGATGCCATCGAGGGCAAGCTCCTCCTCAACCACTAGGTCCGCTGGCACCAACTCCTGGACGTCTTCTCGGGCCTCCACCGTCAGGACCAACCAGAGCCGCTGGTAGCGGTAGAGCCAAGCGGGGTCCACCGGGTCGTGGAGATCGAGGATGCGGAAGGGCTCGCGGAGGCCGCCGTCGATGTCGCCAAAGTAGACTCGGCCGGCGGTAAGCCAACCGGGCTCAATCCGCACGACATCTCCCGTCTGCCAATTGCCCTGCACGAACTCGGCCGCGGCAAGCCATTCTTCCGGCGTTGGGGCCGCAGTCCGCGTGAACTGAGCGGCCAGTAGCCAGAAGGAGAGTGCCATGAGCAACGCCACGGGAAGCACCAGGAGCCAGCCTCGGGGGCGCCGAGCCGGCGCTGGGCCGGACGATGTTTCGGTCAAATTCATGGGGCCAGTGTACCACTCCCGGTCACATTGCCAAGACCGGTAGAGTAGATGGTGAGCACCTCATCGCGACAAAGTGGCGGGCCATAGGTAGAGGTAAGCTCGACCTCGTCAAACCAGTGGGCCTCGGGGGGCGGGCTCTCCGCTATTCGCTGGGGTATGCCAAAGTTGCATGCCGGCATCGGATCCCCGCGATGGTAGGAGACATACCCGATGCCCTGCTCGGCGAGGTCAACCGCCGCCGGGAGCTGCGGCAGCTTGCCCTGTTGGAAGAGAGTCGCCGCTTGAGCTGCGGCTGTGGGAGAGATGCCGCGCTCCAGACCGGCGCGAATCGGGAATCCGGCCAAGGGGTGGCCGTGGATGGTCTGGAAGTAGCCACGATAGGCGTTTTGCGGGCGCGCCGAAAAATCCAGCACCGCAGCAGTGCCCGGTGCTCTCGCAAGGAAATGGACACACGGGGGAGGCGTGGGAAGAGGGATAGTCGCCTGCGGTCGCAGTGGCCGCAGCAGCTGCCCGAGGCCCCAGGCCAGGACGCCTGACGGAGAGCGTGTTCCCCCTTCCGCACCCTCAGATTCACAGAGATTGACCCAACGCTGAGTCATGGTGCAGGGGTCAGGTAGGGAAGAAGTGCATGCGGCGGCATCCATGGACCCGGCCTCGGCTGGCAACCGTTCGAAGCGCGGAATCACGGGGGCGAAGGCGGCGCCCAGCCAGAAGAGGGCAGCCAGCGCCACGGCCAGTCGACCAGGGGTCCAGCCCGGCGACAGGCGGCGCAAGACCTGGGTCCGGTGGCGCCAGGTCAGAGCAACCATGGCAGCCAATCCCAGGAGGGTGGGAGCGACGAACCTGAAGCCGAAGGAAACTCGCTGAAAAACCGGGCGGATTCCCTGCAAATAGCGCAGCGGCAGATCGATGCCCCCCAGCTCCTCCCCGAGGGAGAGAATCACCAGCGGGGACACCATCCCCAGCCACAGCAGAGCAGCATGCAGCCGGAAACGGAGCGCGGCCACTGCTGCTGAGCCAAAGACGAGGAGAACCAGAGAGCCTCGCCAAAGAGGTTCGGAAACGTGGTTCGGGGGGAAGGGCCCCAGGGAGTACTCCAGCTTGCCACCGGCCATGGAGAAGAGCGTCCCGATGTTGCCACTGTGGGCGGCTAGAGTCAGGGTCAGGCCAACCACGAGTACCGCTGCCGTGCGCCGCAGCAACGTCCTGGCGGCAACGTCGTCGAGGGAGAACCCTCGCCAGGCCATGAGGAGGGCCACAAACAGCATCGTCATCAGCGAGAGCCCGTAGTACATCTGGGTGAAGGCCGTCCAGGCAACGAGCACGGAGGCCAGCAGCAACCGCCCGTTGCCGCCCTTCTCGACAAACTTGAGCCACGCCAGCAGCGCCCAGGCGGCGTATCCAAAGTAAAGCACCTCGAGGTCGGGGAGCGTTCCCGCCCACCCCAATCCGTAGGTAAAGACGAGGGAGGCCAGGAGGGCTGCAAACCAACCGTTGACAGCGAGGTGGCGAAGCAACATGAATAGGGTCACCAAAGTAAATGCGCAACCAGCCAGGGCCACAAGATTGTGTGCGGCCACGCCACCCACCACGAGGCGCAGCAAACCAGCCAATGTGACATGCACCGACGCCAGCGAGTGGTTCATCACGGTGGGTGCACCGTCGGGTGCATTAATCCATGTCGAGTAGAAGAGGCTCTGCCCGTTGTGGCTGAGAGCCACGCTGCTCCACCAGGACATCCAATCCATGTGCAGGGCGTCAAAGAATATCCCCCACACCGCGTAGTGGCGGTCGGCCAGATGGCACCAGATCTCCCAGGTCTTCAGCAACCAGGCACAAAGCAGTGCGACCCAGGGACCCCACCGAAGCAGCCTCTCGCGGTTCGGTATCACTTGACCTCCAGATTCGCCGGGAGAGCATAGACCACCGAGATTTCGTCCTGGCAAAGGGGTGAGCCGTAAGCCGCAACGAAGTCCTCCTCGGACCAGAGGTGGTCGGTATCGGGTCGCTCTGCCCCCGTCCGTCCCACCAGAATGCAGCCGGGGACGTCATACCGTACTACGTAGCCCACCCCCAGCGTAGCCAACACCCCCGCATCCACCAGAGAAGTCGCTCGGTCCTCCGAATAGGCTGCTTGAAAGCGCGTCAGGAATGATGGTGCATCATACTTGCTGGCCAGTTGGAACTGGCGGCAGGGATAGCCAGCGATGGCCTTCTGGTGCAGAGTGTGGAAGTAGCCGACGTAGCCGCGCACATCGCATCTCGACAGCTCCAGGATGGCAAAATCCCCGGTTTGCCGAGCAATCTCGCCAAGGCAACGAGGCAGCGGCGGCATGGCCACGGTCTCCAGTTGCCCAAGAGGCCAGAGCAGCGCGGTGACCGGGAGCCTCTGACCCGTCACCCCCTCACACATGGTGGCCGCATCGGCCCTCGTCAAGGATGTCACAGGCATACCTGGAGGCGGGTAGCTGGCCAGGCGTTGACCGCTGGTGCCGCTGGAGACGTTCATGAGCGGGGTGCAGTCGCTAGGCACCAGCGGCGCGAACGCGGCCAGCAGCCAGAAGCCCATGAGCCCGCCAACGGCGGCGGCGTAGCGGTGCGCCCTGGTCCAGGCGCCCACGAGCTGGGGCAAGACTCGCCAGCAGGCCAGGCAAGCCGCGGCCAGAGCCAGGAGGACGGGGGCCACAAAGCGATTCGGGAAGGTAATTCGCCAGACGAAGGGCAGCCCCGAGCGCAGCCACGCCAGGGGCATCGACACTTCCTCACCCCACGGGCTCTGCAGTGCATAGCCCAGCGACAGAAGCGCTGGCGGCAGCGCCACAAGACCCCAGAGGGCCAGCTTGCGGACCCCCAGCCAGAGCCCGAGCCACACCGGTGCGACGCATACCAGCACCAGCCAGATGCCGTCGGTCAGGTCGAATCCCCAGGGCACCGTGGCGGTGAATTCCGGCGTCACGATGGTATCGGCCACGATGGCGTTGTAGATATTGTGGGAATGCAGGAGCAACCCCAGTCCCAGCCCCCCGCCCAGAACCCATTGCGTCCGACGGAAGCTCTCCTTGGCATCATTGCCGACCAGCGGCATGCCGCCGGCAAGTGCCAGGGCGACCACCGCCAGCATGCTGAGAAGTGCCAGCCCATAGTACATCTGGGCGTATGATGCCAAGCCGGTGAGAACCACAGCCGCCACGCCAAAGCGCCGCTCCCCTCGCCCCAGATATCGATGCCAGCAAAGCAGCGCCAGGGGGAGATAGCCGAAGAAGAGCAACTCGAGGTCGGGCAGTTGATTGGAAGTAGCCAGCCCGAAGGTGACAACGAGACAGGCAAACAAGGCGGCCAGAATGCCCTCCCCCGACACCTCCCGCAACAGCAGGAAGATGGCCACCAGCGAGAAGAGAAGACCCGCCAGGCCCAGCAGATTGTGCGCTGCGATGTCGGGGAGCAAGCCGCGCAACAGCCCCGCCAACCCCACATGCAGGAAGGCGAGGGAGTAGTCAACTGCGCTGCTCCCTCCCAGGGGGTAGTTGATAAGGTCAGAGAAGAGCAATGAGTGGTCTGGGGAGGCCCCAGACAAGTGCGTCCACCAAGAGAGCCAGAGCATATTGAGGGTATCGAGGAGCGGGCCACGAATGGCGTAGTGCCGGCTCCCGAAGTGGCGCCAGATGGGCACAGTCTTCCAGGCCCAAAAGAGCCCGATAACCGCCCAGGGCAACCAACGCTGTACCCTAGCCTTCCACTCGCTCATCCAGCCTGACACCCCGTCTTCGAGCCTCTGCCAAAGGTAGCAGGGTTTGCGGTGGCGGACAAGCTCACAAGTCCAACGCAGGCGGTGCGCACGACTTCAGCGGGAAGTGCACGCGCACAACTTAGAGCAGGCGCATCGGACTTATCGGACGGGGCCGGCCCGCGGATCGGACAAATCCGACAGATCGGACGAATCGGACTCATCGGACGGGCCGGCCTGGAAACTGGACTTATCGGACAGTGTCAGGGGTGGTGCCTCGTCCGATGGGGGCCATCCGATCGGTCGGATCTGTCAGATCTGTCCGATCTGTCCGATCAACAGGCCCCCGTCCGATCACGCCGTTGG
>CALGBT010000695.1 GCA_937884235.1 uncultured Pseudomonadota bacterium | reverse complement strand
GGCTTGTCCGGTGGTGCTACTGCATTCTGACCGCGATGAAATAGTGCCAGGAGCACTGGCTATCCGGCCAACTGCCTTCCCCCGGGCAGAGGTGGATGACCATCATGTCGAAGGTTTTGGCCACTGCGATATCATCCTTGGTGCGCAGGCTCCCGAGAAGGTCTGGCCGCTGGTCACAAGTTGGCTCGCCCGATTTGCCTGAGATGCTATGTGACGGACCTTGCTTGACGCCGGTGATTGTGGAATCCTGTAGCGGTAGGCGGTCTGCTGCAGGAGGGTGCATGCTTCTAAAAGTCCTTGCCCGGTGCCTGGTCCTAACCATTGGATTGTTGCCGTGGGGTTGTGCCACCGAGCAGCAGGTCCAGGTAGCGCCGGCAGAAGACGTGAGTGCTGCGGACCTCGGCCCATCCCCGGTTGAGATCAAGTTGGTAGATGCAGCCGCACAGGAGAACCTCTCCTTCCCCGAGGAAGTGCTGGATTTCTACGGTGACCCAGAGATTGAGCCAATACCAGACGTGAAGAAGGTCGATGTGCCGGTTCTGCCTCCGGAGGAGACAGTCGAACAATTCGCCCCTGACATTGAGGAGGCCGGCACTGCCATCAAGGAGTTGCAGGAATCCTCCGACAGTCTCGAGTGCATCGTGAAGTTCGGGGCCATGTTGGTGGGCATTGACATTACTTTGAAGAAGGTAGTCGTCACCGCACCGCCCTATCCCTTCCAGTTCGTTGGTGAGAAGTTGCACGGTTTCTATCTCATGGACCCGGGTGGGGGGCCCTATTCTGGCATTCACGCCACCTATCCTTCGGCACAGGTTCCCGATTTGGTGCCGGGAATGGTGGTGACCTTAACCGGGGACCACAAGGAATCTTCCTGCTTCACCCTCTTCCAGGCCAAGTCGATTCTCGTGGAATCTGAAGGGGATTCTCCAGCGCCCTACCTGACGACTCCTGCTGATATCATGGCCGATCCGGAGGCGTTTGAGGGTGTTTTCGTGCGCATCGAGGGGGTCGTGGTCACCGATGCCAATCCAGACATCAAGGATGGCTACGACCACCACGAATTCATGGTGGATGATCTCTTGCGCGTGGGCAATGACTACCAGCTGAAATACATGACTCTTCCCACCGATGCCCGGCAGGTGGGCGATGTTTTCCAGTACATCGTGGGTGTTGTGAAGTATGGCAACGAAGCTTTTCGACTGATGCCCCGCACCAACGGTGACATGTTGCTGGAAGGGGAGCAGCCACCCGCTGACGACCCCTATGTTGAGCCCATGGCCGATGTCATCGAACAGCCCGATGTGGTGGAGGAGATCTACGAAGTTATCGAGGATGTCCCTACTGTGCCGGATGTGTCCATCCTCCCTGACCTTGCGCCCCAGGACATCGTCCCCGACATTCCGGGCACGCCCGATTCACCGGTGGTGATCACCGAGATAATGGCTGACCCTGACGGCATCCCTGATGACAAAGGGGAGTGGCTTGAGATTGTGAATGCCACCGATGAAGCAGTGGATATCAATGGGTGGCGCCTCGAGGATCTGTCCGGCCAGATGCACATCATCATGAATGGTGGCCCGTTCTTGCTTCAGCCGGGGCAGATTCTGGTGCTGGGGGCCAACGCCATTGAGTCGACCAACGGTGGAGTTGAAGTCAACTACCAGTATCCCTACTCGGATTTCAAGCTCGACAACACTGCCGATTCCATCATCTTGAAGAACCTCTACGGTGAAGAAGTCGATGCCGTTCACTTCGATAAGTTCGCCGGCTGGAAGGTACCCAAGGGCGCGTCCATGGAGTTGCTCCACCCAAACCTCGACAACAACGATGCCGCCAATTGGCAGGTTGCCGTCGCCCCCTGCGGTGATGGCTCCAATCTGGGCACACCTGGAGAGTTGCCGTAAGGTGAGACTGGCTGTGGACGACCAATCTCTGACTGCTGACTTCCCAGGCGGTCCGGAGGGCCGATGATGAACCGACTGATAACAGTAATGGCTGCTTTCACTTGCCTGGTTGGCGCGGCTGGTTGTGGTATGGCTGGGGCAGACGATGCGGCAGATTTCAGCGATGCGGCAGGATCGGAGGACGTTGCTAGGAGCGCAACCCTGACTCTCATCGGGCGCGTGCTCGATGATACGGGGGCTCCGGTGGCCCGGGCGATGACGGTTCTGTGTGGCAATGTCGAGGGAGTGGAAGTCTGTCTGCAGCGCTTTTCCGAAGACAACGGTTCTTTCCGCTACGATGACTTATTGCAGGGATATACCCATCTGCAGGTGATGCCCTACGCCGCCTCGGCTGACAGCGGACTGCTCTATGCAGGTGCCAGCTTTGTCACTGACCTGCCCGCCCCACCCGCCTTCCATGATTGGGGCGATGTCGTGCTGCCCATCATCTCCAATCCCTCGGTGGTGCTGGTTGCCGATGGCGGTCTCCTCGAACTTGATGTGCTCTCTCTCTCGCTGGTGCCCGGAAGCGTCAGTTTTCCGGGGCTGGAGGCTGCGGGCCTGGTGGGGGTGGAGCGGCTCACAGGTGACCAGCTTCCCGAGCAGTTTGAGGGAACCGTTGGCTATGCATTCTACCCTTATGACACGCGTCTCTCTACCGCCGCCGAGGTGCGGATTCCCCTGGCGACTCTGAACGACGTATGGGATGGGAACGGTCCGGTGAAGGTGCTGGTGAACTCCACGGACAACGGTGGGCTCTATGCCGTTCAGGCGCAAACGGAGGGGGCCGAAATTGTCTTCGGAGTGACGGAACTGACCTGGATTGTTCTGGCGTTCGAGTAGTCTCGGTTGTTTTCGCTACTTGTCACACTTCGTGCCCGGTTGGTGGTCGCGGTTGTCGATCCTGATCAAGGGGCCATCGGGGTGCTTGGTGTAGGGGTCATTGGGGCCCCCCAACTCTACTCGACGGGTGCGCAGCCACTCGCTGAGCATGGCGCGGGTCGTGGTTGTCTGTGCCGGTCGAGAGACTGTCTCTGGAGGTAGCTTGTCGAGGATGCGGGAGAGGTCGCTGCCACCGCCTGCCAGATAGCTGGTGGTAACGACGGTGTAGACCTTCTCATCCACCAGGGGGGAGCCGTCTTCGAGAGTAGCGGACACCAGGAGGTTGCGCTCCCACTTCTCCTTAGTGCCGTCTCTGTTCCAATCTTCTTGGATACATTCGTCCCGCAGATTGTCGACGTGGAGTTTCAGTCCTCTCAGTACCGGCATGCCATGGGCCCCCGAAGTGGTCAGGCGCAGCAAGTCCCTCAAGTCCCGTCCTTTCAGATGCAGGAAAGCGGGAGTCGAATCAAAGGGCAGCACTTGGAAGACGGCCTCCTGGGTGATTGGCCCGGAGTAGAGGTAGGAGCGAATGCCCGATCCGTTGAAGAGCGCGAGATCTGCTTCGGGAAAGCTATCGAGCAGGATCTGCGTGATGAGCAGCCCCATGGGAGGGTCGTCGGCCTCGTCTTCCCGAACGAGGTCACGCAGTGCAGTGGACCCCAGTTGCTCCTGGGCCTGAGCAAGCATCTCGCGTTGCCCCGGAGTGAGCAACGAATCGAGGAATTCCCGCGGTGCCACCTTTTCGCCACGGAAGGTTGCAGGCAGCTTCTCCGCTCCCGGCAACTCGTCGAGGTAGATGCAACTATCGGTTCCCTTGAAGCGGTAGTGGCAGATGCCCACGGGCTTGGTGACTTCGGCCTTGACCACTTTGCCTGCTGACTTGGAGAAAGAGAGCGTTGCCATGCCAAAGAGCTTGCCAGTCCCCCCGGACTCCATGAGGGGGATACCGTTGACATTGTGTCGAACAATGTGGTGGGTATGGCCGCCGACGAGAAGGTCTACGGTCCCCGGTTCCATCGCCTGCGCTATCTGGAAAAGCTCCTCGTTGGGGTCGCAACTGGACAAGTCGTCGGGGTCGTCGAATTCCTCGCAGACTCCTCCAGCGTGGAGCAGGCCGATCACCACCTGAGCTCCTTGGGCGCGCAATTTGGGAGCGTATTCCTTGACGATTTCTACCAGTGGCCTGAATTCTAGCCCTTCACCAACCCGTTTCTTGGAGTAAGTCGGGGTCGTATCAGTGGGCCCCCCGACGATGCCGATCTTGATTCCTGCCACTTCTACCATGGTGGTTGGTGCAAAACCCTCCCAGTCAATGGGCTGCCCCGAGGCGCGGTCAATGAGGTTGGCTGCCAGGAGCGGGAATTCGGCGATGGGCCCAATTGCCTTGAGGGCACCAAAGGGGTCGCCTTCGTCACCCTCTCCCACCGGGCCGAAATCGAATTCGTGGTTGCCAACCGCGGCCGCCGCGTAGCCCAGGTAATTCATGGCCGCCACCACCGTGGCTCCTTCCGATTCATTGGAGATCATGGTCCCCTGGAACATGTCGCCGCCATCGAGGAGGAGCACGCCGTCGGGATGTTGCCGGCGCAAGATGTCCAGGTAGCCGGAAAACCACTCCACTCCGCCAATATCCACGGGGTAGCGGACCTTGCCTTCCTCGTCAATCGCCATGCTCACTTTGCGCGGGAGGATGTAGCCATGGACGTCGTTGGTGGCAACGATTACCAGTTCAATGAGGTCTCCCTCCACTACTGGCGCTGCCTGTGCAGCGGGCGTCGTGGCGGGACCGGCGGCGGGCTCCGCATCAGGTGCGTCCTTGCAGCCCACAGGCGTCAGGAGGGCCGCAAACATGAGAAGCAGGACTACGGGATGGCGTCGAGACATTTGTCCTCCATGCTGGTAGGGTTGCCCCTAAACCAGATTCACCTGGAAGTACCGTAGAACACGCGGATGCTGAAATCAAGCTGATGAGCTTGATCCTCCGGCGAGGCTTTGCTACCTTTGCCGGGATTGTTTGGAGGAGAGGATGGTGAGCTGGATTGCCGGTATCATGCTGTTAGCTCTGGGCGCACCAGGTCCTGATGTCGGGGTATGTGATTGGATGTCGGGTGCGTCCCTTGCTTCCCCCCATCCATATTTCGCCAACGTGGCTGCGGCGCAGGCTCGAGGGGACTATGAGCGTGCAGTGGCAGGCTTCGTTGCCCGGTCCGAACAGATTGCGAAGCAGGCTGAGACAACCTGTTTCGTGCCAGAGGGTGCAACCCTGGCGGAGGCGGAGAAGTTCCTCGATAAGTATGTGCGTGGCGAGCGACCGTTGCTGTTTGCCCGAAGGGACCAGTGGGCCCTTGCCGCCGACATAGTGGCCTGGGGGGCCTGGTTGGCCTGTCGCGACGGTCAGTCGGAGGTGGCGACGCGATTGTTGCGGGCAGGATGGCGGGATTGGGCGGCCCCCGAGTTGCTCGTCGATGCTGCCTTCCTCATGCTGGCCAACGGAGCTGCGGAGCGGGCGGTGGATTTCCTGGATGAGAAGACCGGTTCTGTGCCTGGAATGGTTGCGCAGGGGATGTTCAACTGCGGGACGGGCAAGCGAGAGAAGGGGCTCGCGTGGTTGGACAAGGCCGCGGCCGGGACCACGGAAGAGACGGTGAGCGCGCGCATCAGAATTATCCGGGAGCGGTGCTCAAAGTGAGAAAGAACCGGCGAATCGTCACCAGTGACCCAGCTGAGATAGCGGCTCGCAACGAAGGCTTTCGCCGGGAGGTGGCGGAGTTTGACCTTGTCTATCGCTGCGACAGCTGTATTCACGTGCGAGGCGAAGAGCACTCATGTATCTTTGATTATCCCAACGAGATGCTGGTGCGGGGCGATGTGCAGGCTTTGGACGACAATGGCGAGTGGGTCTTCTGCAAGGATTTCGAAATCCAGGACGGGTAGAAATGACCAGGCGCATTCTAATACCGTCTGCGGGCGGCCCCGGTTGCGTGAATCTCACACGCTCCCTCGCTTTGCTAGGCGATGAGGTCTGGACGCTGGGCACCGATGCCAGTCCGCACTATCTCCATCTGGCCCAGACCAATGCCCGGGAGTTGTGCCCTCGACGAGAGGACGAGGCGGCCTGGGTAGCAGACCTGATTGCCCGCATTGACAAGCATCGCATCGACTTCGTCTTTCCCAACAACAGTCTCGACGGTGTCTTGCTTGCCCGGAACCAGGAGCGCTTGCCAGTGCGCACCTGGTTGCCGGTACCCGCCGCCTACGCAGTGGGCGAGGACAAGTGGGCCACCTACCAGGTATTGTCAGGACTGGGAATCGCCGTGCCGCGCACCTGGCTAATCGACCGCCCGGAGGATCTGGCCGAGGTTTTCGCCATTTTGCCGCCGCCAGTTTGGGTGCGCGGCAGTGGCATTCCCGGCAAAGGCGTGGGAGTGGCAAGCCTCCCTGCGAAGACCTTGGAACAGGCCACTCAGTGGGTGAACTACTGGGACGGGTGGGGCAAGATGGCCGCTAGCGAATTTCTGCCTGGCCGGAATCTCACCTGGCTGGGAGTCTTCGCTCAGGGGCGTCTCGTGGCCAGTCAGTGCCGGGAGCGTGACGCCTACGTTATTCCCCACGTCAGCCCCTCGGGAATTACCGGGGCACCAGCGATTTCGCACACCGTTCACCGAGCCGACATTAACGCGCTTGGTCCGCAGGTATGTCTGGCCATTGACCCAGCATTTCATGGCCCTGCTTTCGTCGACTTCAAGGAGGATGGAGCGGGCCAGCCGCGGGTTACGGAGATCAACGTCGGCAGATTCGGAACAACGTTCCATTTCTACTCGGCAGCCGGGGCCAATTTCGCTGAACTGGTGCTCCGTTTGGCCTTTGGCGAGTCGCTCCCCAGGTGGGTCCGGGAGTATGACGTACTGCCGGAGGGTTTGTACTGGATTCGAACGCTGGATGCCGGGCCGGTCCTCACCGATGCCAAGAAGCTGGCGGAAGTACTGGAAACAGGAAGGCTGGCCGATTGACTTTGGCCGTAGATTGACTAATGATTGGGCGGACAGAGGAGACCGATGCCACAGTCCCATGAGAATCTGGCAGCGTTCTTCCGCCAGCGGGCTCGTGAGAACGGCCCGACGCCGGGTATACTTTACCGGACTGAAGCTGGTTGGGAGTCGCTGAGCTACGCCGCCTGGGCCGCCCGCGCAACCACCATCGCACGGGGCATGAGCCGCCTTGGAGTGGAGCCGGGGGACCACGTCATGGTGGTTGGCCGGACGACTCCAGAGTTTCTCCTGGTATCCTGGGGAGTAGCGCTGGCTGGTGCCGTTCTCGTTCCCGTTTCTGGCAGCGTTGCGGCGTCCGATTTCTCGGAGATGGTTGCAGGTACCAGCCCCTCCATGCTCTTCCTTGGGGATCCCGGGTTGCTGGTGCGGTTTCGTGATTTTGCGAAGCTCCCGCCGCAGCGCACCGTGGTTATGGAGGCCCAGTGCGTCCAAAGCGATCCCGGCTCCGGCAAACCGCCTTTCCTGCGCCTTGAAGACGTAGTGACGAGCCGAGACGAGGTTGTCTCGTTGGAGCAACTTGAGAGCCACGGTGGTCCCGGCGGCAACGCCGTCGAACTGGACCTGCGAATGGCTAGTCGCAAACCCGAAGACGCCGCGGTCATCATTCACACCGCGGGCACTATTGGTGAACAGAAGAGTGTTGTGTTGACCAACGCCGGCCTGTTGTACCAGGCTCACACGCTCTCCTCCGTGCTGCCCATCGGCCCTGAGGATGTGCAACTGCTTTTCCTCCCGCTTTCCCATGTCCTGGGCTATATCGCGGCGCTCACGTCAATCGCCTCAGGAACTCCCCTGGCGCTGGGGGAAGGGATGCGGACCCTGCTGGAGGATTTGCGAGACGTGAAACCGACCTTCATGGTGGGAGTTCCGCGGGTCTACGAGAAGATCATCGACAAGCTGGTTGCCGGGATGGGTGATTTCTCGGCTGTCTGGTGGGAACTCTATCGACGTGGCCTGGCGGCCGGGCGCAAGGTTCTTGATGCCCAGGCTGAGGGGCGACGTCCCAACCCGATTGCCTGGGCTCAACTTGAGGTCGCGCGGCGCTCAGTATTTGGTCGCGGCCGGGAGATCTTTGGCGGCCGCATGCGGTTCCTGATCTCTGGTGGCGCTCCTCTCTCTGATCGAGTGGCTTACACCATCATGTCCTTCGGCATCCCTTTGCTCAACGGTTCGGGCTCACCGAGTCCTCGGGGGCCTCCCACTTGCAGCGCTTTGACCACGTGCGCATCGGCACAGTGGGACCGGCTCTGCCCCTGGTCCAGACGCGCATTGCCCCGGGTGGCGAAATACTCATCAAGGGGCCCGGTCTCATGCAAGGTTATCTGGGGGACCAGGCCGCGACTGATCAGGCGGTGGACAAAGATGGTTGGTTGCTCACCGGAGACCTGGGGCGAATCGAGTCCGACGGCTGTTTGCGCATCACCGGTCGGCGCAAGAACGTCCTAGTTACGGCCGCGGGGAAGAACATAGTGCCGGGGCGAATCGAACGGAACCTGAGTGCGATTAGCCTGATCTCACATTGTATGGTGGTGGGCGATGACCGGCCCTACCTCGCCGCACTGGTTACCGTCGGAGCTGTTCGTATCAGCGATTGGGCCAGGCGCAACGGCGTCTTGTGCGAAGACGTGCGCAAGCTGCGGTCTGACATGCGCCTCTTCAAGGAATTGGAGAGTGAGGTTGACGCCATGAACAACGGGCTCGCTCCCCACGAGCGAGTCCGCCGTTTCGCTATCCTGGACACTGAGTTCAGCGTGGAATCCGGGGAGTTGACCCATGATTTCAAACTGCGGCGGGGTGTCATCGTGACTCGTTATCGTGATGTTATTGAAATGCTCTACAGGGATAGGTACTGATGTCGGACAACCTTGAGAAGACGCTCATCGTCGTTCCCACTTACAACGAGAGAGAGAACCTGCCCTTGCTGGCGGAGGCCATCTTCAAGATAGTGCCGCACGTCAACATCCTGGTGGTGGATGATTCTTCACCGGACGGCACCGGCGATCTGGCCGATGAGCTGGCGGCCCGAGACGAGCGAGTGCATGTTCTGCACCGCACTGCCAAGGAGGGCCTGGGGCGCGCCTACGTGGCCGGTTTTCACTGGGCATTGGCGCGGGGCTACGAATTGATCTTCGAAATGGACTGCGATTTTTCTCATCGTCCTGAGCATCTTCCGGAGTTCATCGCTGCTGCCCGGGACGCTGACCTGGTTTTGGGGTCTCGCTACATCAAGGGTGGGGGAACCGAGAACTGGGGTCTGATGCGCAAGTTCATTTCTGGGGGCGGCAACCTCTATGCCCGCACGGTCTTGGGCCTGCCTTACAAGGACCTCACCGGCGGCTTCAAGTGTTTTCGCCGCAAGGTGTTGGAAACCCTCCCCATAGATGACCTCTTCGCCTTCGGCTATTGCTTCCAGATTGAGCTGACCTATCGCTCCCACAAAGCGGGCTTCCGGGTTGCGCAGGTACCGATCATCTTTCCTGACCGGACGCGGGGCGAGTCAAAGATGTCCGGAGCAATCTTTAAGGAGGCTTTTGTCACCGTCTGGAAGCTGAGGAAAATAGCGTGAGGCGGTACCCTCTGGCAATCCTGGCGTGCGCTCTGGTGCTCGCATGTTGGTCCGCTACAGGGTTGGCTGCAGATTCCCCTCGGGCCGATATCAATCTGGCAACGGCTACGGATCTGCAACGAGTCAAGCGTATCGGGCCTAAGACTGCTGCCAAGATCATAGAATACCGCACCGCCAGGGGCGGCTTCAAGAAGCTGGCCGAGGTCACCGAGGTCAACGGGATCGGCCCCAAGACGCTCGATACCATTGCCTGTGAGTTCATGGTTCCGGCCGAGGGGCCATTGCCTTGCGGCCGCGGGGAAGCAACGGCTGGGTCGGTGGCACCGCCGTCTGCATCAGGGAAGATTAATCTGAATCTAGCCAATCAATCAGAGTTGACGCAGCTGCCTGGGATTGGCCCGAAGAAGGCCTCGGCCATCATCGCCTACCGGTCCGAGAACGGGTATTTCGACGAAGTTGACGACTTGCAGAAGATCAAAGGCTTTGGCCCCAAGACGGTGGCCAGGCTGGCCCCGCATCTGGCTGTCAAGGTGCGGTTCAACGAGGCTGGCGAGGCGGAACTAAGGGCCCTTGGGTTCGCCAATGCCGTGCGCATCCTGGAATTCCGTCGGATCGTCGGGCGGTTTCAGTCGGTGCAGGATCTGGAGCAGATACCGGGTCTAGATGAGAGAGCTCTGGCGGCCGTTGAAGACCTCCTGATCTTCGACTAGGCAGTGCGTTCCATCATGTCCAGGTTGCCATGCACCCTCTCTCTGGTTTCTGTGCTGCTGATGGTGGCCTGCGGATCGTCGCAGGATCTCGACGAAAAGTACTCAGTGGGCTGGACCGACACAATTCTGGTGGCCAGCTTCAACGTCCAGAATTTCGGCACCGGCAAGCTTGAGGACTCGGTGGTCACCGAGATTGTCGTAGCGATAATCCGCCACTTCGACATTATTGCTCTGCAGGAGATCCGGGGCCCCAAGGATCATATCCTCAACGCCTTTGTGAGGGTGCTCAACGACGGCCATGATGGACCGTATGCCTTTGTCTCGGGAGAACCTGTGGGGAGCTCAGGGCACCTGGAGCAGTACGGCTTCATCTACGACAGGACCAGGGTCTCGTGGGCTGCCGGAGAAGTGGAGACATATCCCCTGGAAGGATTTGTGCGGCCCCCCTTGTTGGCCCGTTTCACCACCTTTGCCGGCTTCGATTTCGTGCTGGCAACCGTGCACATCAAGCCCGATGATGCGCGGGCCGAAATTGATGAACTGGTCTATGTTATGAAGTACGGGCGTGACCGCTTTCCGTCTCAGGAGGATGTCATCGTCCTCGGGGATTTCAACGCGGATTGCAGCTACTTCAACGAATCCACGGATACCTCACCTGCCCGGGGCCCGGACTATAACTGGGCCATCGGGGACGAATTGGATACCAATGTTGCCTCCAGTGAATGCACCTACGACCGCATCATCTTCTCGCACACGGTAACGGACGAGGACTATACTGGCAACCACGGTGTCTTTCGGTTTGACGCGGTATTGGGCCTTGATGCATCCACTACGCAGGACGTGTCGGACCACTATCCAGTCTGGGTTGAGTTTTCGACAACAGACGATACCGACTGACGGGCGTTACTGAACGCAAGGCGCTTCGTCCATCTTGTTATTGCAGTTGTTGTCCTTTCCGTCAGCGCAGATTTCGGCGTGGTTGGGATGGATATCCTTGTCGGAATCATCACAGTCGTTCTTGGCTAGAGCCTTGTAGTATCCCTGCGGGCTGCAAAGGCACTTGGAGTAGTCAGTGAGTCCGTAGGTATCGGAATCTTCGTCCAGGTAATAGGTATTGCACCCCAGGGAGCCCTCTTCGTCGGTCTTGAAATTGCAGTCGTCGTCGATGTTGTTACAGAATTCGTCCGCTCCGGGGTAGATGCTGTCATTGGCGTCGTTACAATCGCCGGCCTGCGTAGCGGTGTAGGTCTCCTTGCCGCCGCAGACGCACTTCTTCTCGTAGCTGACGCCGAATCCGTCCTTGTCCTTGTCGTTGTACCGGAGCACACAGCCGGTTGCCCCAAAGTCGTCGACGTCGCCGTTGCAGTTGTTGTCGAGACCGTCGCAGAATTCTTCAGCGAGAGGATTGATGATGTCGTTGGAGTCGTTGCAGTCGCCGCCGAAGGAGGCGGTGAAAGGAGCTTCCCCACCCTCACCACAGACACATTCGTTGAGACCGTCAAAGCCGAAGGTGTCATTGTCCGCATCAATGTACCAGTACTTGCAACCACTTGCGCCCTTGGGGTCCAGTTGGCCGTCGCAGTCGTCGTCCTTGCCGTTGCAGATCTCGGTGGCACCGGGATGAACTGAGCTGTCGGTGGGCGCACAATCAGTGGCGTCGTCGGTGCCGTCATTGTCATCGTCGTCGTCGCACGCGTCTCCCAACTCGTCGTCATCGGAGTTGGTCTGCTCGGGATTGGCAACTACCGGACAATTATCGAGTAAGTCCGGGGTGCCGTCATTGTCGGAATCGTCGTCCACGCAGTCGGCCATTCCGTCCAGGTCGACATCCGGGTAGCCTTCATCGACCAAATCATCACAGTCATCATCGAGGCCGTTGCACTCTTCGCTCTGCGGGGGGTCGTCGATACATTCCAGAGTTCCCTCGGAGCAGGCCATGGTGCCGAGCTGGCAGAGATCATCATCCTCCGGCGAATCGCAGGCTGTGTCCACCTTCGGGTCATCTTCGTCGATGTCACCATCGCAGTCGTTGTCCACCCCGTCACAGAGATCTGGGGCAGGTGCCAGAGCGGGACAGTTCCAACCGTCTGCCCCCAGGCAAACCTCCGTGGTCGAGCAGGTGCCGAACTCGTTGCTTATCTCGCATGGCTTGCCCACCAGGCCATTGTCTTTGTCGCCGTCGCAGTCGTTGTCATCTCCGTCGCAGACCTCTTGGGCGGGAGCCTGCGCAGAACACTCCGTCCAGCCATCTGCCCCGTTGCACTGGCGCTCACCAAAGCACTTGCCGAATTCACTCTCCTTGAGGCATGGCTCGGTGGAGCCATTGAGTGCACCCAGGCAGGTGCAGGACCCACTGCTAGGCTGGCACTGGAGCGGTTCGTCGGCTACTCCAAGAGCGGCGCCGCAGTGGTAATCTTCGGGACAATCATCGTCGTTGGCACAGGCAATGGCGCAGAAGGCCTGCTCATCGGCCCCAAGGGACAGGCAGAGGTCCACGGGGGAGCCACACTCATCGTCAGCGACGCAGGGCTCGCAGAGGTCAGTTTCCGGAGGTGAGCAAAGGAAGATAATGTCCGCCCCCACGGACTTGGACTTGCATTTCCAATTGAGCGGACACTCCTCTTCACAATAGACAGTGCAGACTTCGCCGTAGGCCTCGGTTTGGATGCAGTACCCAGAGAGGCAATCCTCGCCGGTGTTGCAGGGCCAGAGGAAATCGCCGGGCTGCGCCTGGAATTCGAAGCCGGCCTGATCCGGGTTGCCACCAAAGTCCCAAGAGGCCAACTCGGATTTGATGTCGCGAGGAAGGAAATGGGCTCCATCGCTGGGTTGTGAGTCGCCCCGGTCAACGGTGTCCGGTGTCGGATCGCTGCTGCCGCAACCGACTAGAGACAGGCACAGTAGTACGTGAAGAACGAATGGACGGCGCAGCATGGAGCGACCTCCCTGTGGGTTCGGGGCAATCATGTGGAGATTATAACATAACGGGGGCCCGCCCGGAATCACTCAAAGCAGTAGCGTAGCCCCTGATTGGCCCAACCTGCGAAGTCACTCACGTCATGCTCCTGCCAGGTGTCGGCGTAATGGGTCAGCAGCATCTTCCGGCGGATGGACTCGGGGAGCGTCCGCAGGTCCTCAAGGGGAGCGTGTACCGCTCCCGGAAAGAACTGCACGTCATGGAAGTACCACTCGATTCCTCGTCCCTCATAGAGCTCCAGAAGTTCGGGGTCGAACCGTGTGTCACATGAGAAGAAGGCCCGGTCGTCCACGCACACGCCATAAGTAGGAAAAGCTTCCGCAATAGATGCGGCTTGCTGCGGGATGTGGAGTGTGCGAAAGAGCTCCAGGTGGATGGAGCCGATGTCGATGGTCCAGCGGTCCCGGGCACCGACGTGGTGTTGGGGGTGGTGGATGTCGAAGAAATCCGCCAGTGTCAGCGGCCGACCCTCCGGCGAGACCTCGTTCCACTCAAGATTGCCTCGCAAGGAGCGTTCCCACAAGATGGTTGCGTACTCCTCGGTGGCTACAAGCCGCAGCTGGGGACGTTGCTCAAAGGGAATGCCCACATACCGATTGTAGAGCGCCAGATGTCCCAGTCCACCGATGTGGTCATCATGACTATGGCTGGGCAGCACGACCTCGATCGCCGACGGCTCCAGTCGCGTGGTGCTCCGCAAGGCCGTGGGCCCGGTGTTGCCAAAGTCAATGAGGACATGGTCGTTGCCCTTAATCAGGAGAAAATTCGTCTGGAAATGGCGCGTTGAGAAGAGTGACCCGACGCCCAGAAAGAAGACCTCGAGAGCCCCATCGTTCTGCAACGACAGGGGTGCGTTCGGGGCCAATTCAACTATCTTCATGCCCAACCTCCGTCGCCAAGAATGTAGCAGACGGTTTGGAGGCTGTCACAAAATCGTCTGCGAATAGTCGTGCCCCAGTCTGCGAGCCCCAATAAGTAGCATTAGCAGGAGGGCCAGCAGGCACCATGGCTGAGTGTGCGAGCCGGTGGCTGCGGCGTGGCATCCTCCCGAGGTTCCAGTTGCCGGAGGAGCGACATCAGCACCGGCCTTCATGTCCTCGCTGCGCAACTCCTCGAAATCCGGCTCGGGCTGGGGCGGCAGGTAGGGTTCATCAAGGACCACCACCCGTACGATTGCCCGGTCTGTTCTGCCCAGGCTGTCTCGGACTTCCGCCAGGGCTACGAATGGTCCGGGCTCATAGACGGCCTCTACAGGCAAG